>JAYSZM010000162.1:0-2953 GCA_043738015.1 Lysobacterales bacterium | reverse complement strand
GCGCCTGCATCCAACTGGAGGCGAAACTGCGCCGCCTCGTCCTTGCTCAGCAAACCGTCGATAGGGATCAACATCGTGGATCTCGCAAGCTGACGTCTGCAACGCGCCTGGTCACCAAACGCGCGGCGCGGATCGCGGCCAACGAAGCGCAGCCGCTGTGCGCCATGCAGACCTCCAACTCTTCTCGGAGCATTTTGATCATATGCGCGATGCCCAGCGCACCGGCCACGGCTGACGCGTACAGCTGCAGGCGTCCGACCAGAACGGCATCCGCTCCAAGCGCAATTGCCTTGAAAACGTCTGCCCCTGAACGGATACCGCTGTCGAGAAGCAGCGGGAAGTCATCGCCCACGGCGCGCCGGATCGACGGCAGCATCTGCAACGATGCCGGCGCCCCATCCAGCGATCTTCCGCCATGATTGGATACCACCAGCCCGGCAACGCCGCGGGCCTTGAGCATGAGCGCGTCGTCTTCGTGCAATACACCCTTCACCCAAACCGGCAGTGATGTGCTGCCCAGAACAAAATCGAGATCAGTCCACCGCGGCGCGGACTCGAACATGCCGCCGAGAATGCCGCTGGCCGCGACCGCTGGCTCCGGATTCAATGCGGCGCCCGGCAGATCGACCAGATTCCCAGCACTACAATGCGCGGGCACCCGAAACCCCATTGCGCGGGCGCGAAAGCTCGGCACCTGGAGCACAGCATCCAGGGTCAGCACGATGGCGCGGTAACCCGAGGATTCGGCGCGTCGCAGCAGGCTCAGTGTGTCTTGCTGGCGGGGCTGCAGGTAAAGCTGGAACCAGCGCTCGGGCCCAGCTGCTGCGGCAATATCTTCCAGACGACGCGACGATAGTGTGCTGACGACCAGCCCCGCCGAAACTGCAGCGGCTGCACGCGCCGATTCCAATTCGGCTTGCTCATGCACCAGTGCCTGGAACGCAACCGGTGCCAGCAAGATCGGGTGTTCAAAGCTGCCGCCCGGCACAGATACCCGAGTACGGGCGTCCGAAAATTTCCCGAGCAGACGCGGACATATCGACCAATGCGCAAAGGCCCCACGATTGGCCTGCACGGTTTCGTTGTGCGCGCTGCCGCCGCTGATGTACGCATAGGTCGGTTCGGCGATGAATTGCCGGGCCAGCGTTTCGTAATCCTGTGCGCTATCGATACCGGCAGGAATGCGGCTGAGTGGACTTCGCAGGGAGGTCGTGTCGTTCATTGAAATACCAAGGAGCGCGTCGGCGACTACCGCGCGCTCGTCGTAAAATCTGGCATGGACTCAGTGATCAAAAGTCGTAGATCAAGGTCAGCCGATAGTTGCGCGCATCGCCCTTGTAGAGGAACGATCCGGAACGATACGCAGCGAGGTAGTAGTCCTTGTCGGTGACATTGCCGATGTTGAGGCGTGCTTCCAGATTGGAGTTGAATCGGTAGCTGACGAACACATCGGCCACGGTATACGCCGGCACCGGCTGGCTGTACTGGCCATCGGAACCATAGCCCGCGGCAGTGTCGGGCTGTCCGGCATAGCGCCGGTCCTCGTACTTGATCGCACCGCCGGCATACAATTGCTCGGTGATCTGGTATTTCAGCTGCGCCGATGCCGAGTTGTCAGCAAAGTTGCTGAGCACCTTGCCCACATTGGCCGCGGTCGCTGACTCCAGCACCTCGCTGTCCATCAGGGTGACCCCGACCTGGCCGCTCAATGCCGGCGTGATATTGCCAGTCACGCCGAACTCGACGCCGCGCACGCGGTTCTTGCCGGTATTGAACGTGCCAACTGAATCGTAGTTTGCGCCTTCCATCACATCGGACTTGGTGACCTGGAACACTGCCGCAGTCAGCAACAGCTTGCTGTTCATCAGGTTCCATTTGGTGCCGAGCTCGAGGCTGACCGAGGATTCCGGATCCGCGCCAGCGACCTGACCGTCGTAGATCACCGTGCCACCGTAGCCGCTGCTGGTGCCTACGTCGGACTCACCACCGTTGATATCGCTGGCGGTAGCCACGCTCGCATAAACGATCCCGTTGTCGCCGAGCTTGCGGGTAATGCCGAGCTGGCCATTGGTCAGGGTATCGTCGTACTGATAGCGGGCCTGCGCCAGCGTGTTGTTGTTTTGCGTGCTCATGTCGAAGTCGAAGTTGTCACTGCGTAGGCCGGCGAACACGGACCAGAAGTCGTTCAGATCAAAGGTGTCGAGTACCGACAGCGAGGTCGTCTTGACGTTCCAGTCGATATCCCAATTGCCCATGAGAATCTGGCGATTCATGACCGTGCTCAGGCCGGGCGCCGCATTGCCATCCGCGCCGATCGCACACCAGGCGTTCGGTGTGGTGCCGCCGCCGGTGATGCAATTCTGCCCAGAGTTGCTGACCCGGTAGACACCGTTGAGCACGCTATGGTCGGTGTATTCCAGTCCGAACACGAAACTGTGCACACGCCCGAACAGAACTTTGTCGACAAACAGGTTGCTCTGGTTGGCGACGTATTCGACCTCCTGCCAGCCCTGATGGGTACTCAACGTGGCCGTGCTGTAGACGCCATCCGGATTGTTGATTCCGGTAGTGGTTCCGCGCGCGCCGGTGACGACGTAGCCGTTGTCCGACGTGCCATAGCGCGTCAGATTGCTCAGCCGCAACTCGGGATTGAATGCGTAGTGTAGACGCGCGGTCACGGTGTCCACGTCGGAGACCTGGAAATCCTGCTTCTGCGCATAGACGGGCACGTTCTTGGCCGGTACGCGGTCGGGCAGGGTTCCGATCAGATAGCTGCCCAGATCGGGCGTGTCATCGGCCCGCATGCGGTAGTAGTCGACATGCAAGTCGAGCTTGTCTCCCGTTGTATACAGGCCAGAGATCGCCACGCCCTTGCGCTCGCGGTGTGCCGGCGCGCGGTCGGGCACGTCCTCATCGGTGTAGAGCGCATTGGCGCGCACCGCAAAGTTTTCAT
>JAYSZM010000161.1:0-6364 GCA_043738015.1 Lysobacterales bacterium | reverse complement strand
GACTTTTCGATGTCCGCCTTGATCAGATAGCTCTGCGTCACGACGACAGCATCGCCCGGCACCAGCCCCGAGATCACTTCGACGTTGTTGGCGTCGCGCTGGCCAAGTTCGAGGGGGCGCACTTCGTAGTCTTCGCCGACGCGAATGAACACGGCATCCCAATCGCGAAAGCGTTGCAGGGCCGACAGCGGGACCGCCATGTCCACCGCAGTCTCGGCAACCGTCACCCGCGCCTTGACCGCAGCACCGGGACGCCAGCGGCCGTCGTTGTTGTCGAGGGTCGCACGCGCCACCGTGCTCTGGCTCGCCGTTGCCGTCGCCGGCAAGACGCGATCGAGCCGGGTCTCCGACTCAACGCCGTCGGACAATCGGGTGACCAGTACCGGCAAGCCGGGTGTGATGTGCTGGGCGTCGCCGCCGAACAGGTGCAGATCAACCCAGAGTTTCGACAGATCGGCGATCTCGAACAGCGGCTGCTCGCTGGCGAGTTCGCCGACTCCGGCCTCGCGCGCGAGCACGGTGCCGGACAAGGGCGCAGTCACCGAATAGACCGAGAGACTGAGATTGCTCTCGACCGTGGCCAGGGTCTGGCCCGACTTCACTTCATCACCGACGCCCACGCGTACCGAGCGGATCGGGCCGGCGAAGCGTGCGACCACGCGGGCATGGCGACCTTCAATCGGCGTCAGCAGTCCCTGCACTTCGTGCTCATCGCGGATCAGCCCAGGTCCGGCGGCGGCGACTTCGATTCCGGAACGCTGCGCAATATCGGCGGCAATGCGCGTGCGGCCTTCGTGGCTCTCGAAGGCCCAGCGTGCGCTGGTCCCTTCGATGCGGGCGCGCACTTCGACGTCAAACGAATGCGGTTCGTAGACCTCGGCGCCGCCGACCAGAAAATCGCCGCTCGGCGCGAAGGAGTGGCTGTCGATCTTGCCGCCAAGTCGCGTCAGTTTTACTTCGACGCTGGCTTTCTCCGGCGCGATCTCCTCGCCCTTGCGCGACAGCCAGACCCTGAACTCCGGTGGCACGCCGTCCTCGTAAATGGCCAGCTCCAGCGTGAGATCCCCTTGATGCAGCAGGCGGCCGCCGTGTGGGCCACGTTCCACTTCTTCGCCATCATGCGCGTCTTCATGGCCGCGGCCATGCTCGTCCTCATGCGTGTCAGGCGCGCCACCACAGCCGATGAGCAACAACAACGCAATCGGAATCAGGATCAAATAGCGTGGATTCATCAGTGCGTCCTCAGGGTGGAATCACCAGCGGGACCAAGCGTCGCGCCGGTGAGGCGTTGCAGTTCAATCAGCGCACGATGCGCTTCGAGACTGGCAGCAAGTCGTTGTCGCCGAGCCTGATGGGTCTCACTCTGCAGTTGCGACCATTCAAGGTGGCTGAGCGCACCGCGCCGATAGGCGGTCTCGGCGGCCTGTTCGGCCTGCTGCAGCAGGGGAATCAACTCGCGGTCGAGTTGACCGGCCTCGGCAACGGCAGCCTCCAGTTTGCCCTGCGCTTCGGCGAGCGTCGCCAGCAAGCCAATCCGCGCGCCCTCGCGCTCGAGTCCGAGCGCCTGAACCTCGGCTTCGACCGAATCGATCTCAGGCGCTGCACGCGCCGCACTTCCGAGCGGCATCGAAACGCTGCCGATCAAGGCCCAGTCCGACTCGGCTTGCAAGCGGCGCACTCCGACCTGCCACTCGACGTCGGCGCTGCGCTGGCTGCGTGCCAGTTGCAGGCGCGCCTCGCGCAATCTGGCCTCATGAGCGAATGTGCGCAGCTCGGGCGTCTGCTCCAAACGCTCGACCAGGTCGGCGAAGTCGACCGCAGCCGGCAATAGTGCGAGATCCTGTCCGGCGGTGGAAAAATCTGCCGAGCTGCTGCCCCAGAGCAGTGCCAGTCGGCGGTTGGCGAGCAATCTGGCACGCTCGCTGCGATCACGCTGTCCGATCGCGCGGAGCTTTGCAGCGCGTGCTGCCAGCACGACCGCGGGCGCAGCGCCGCCGGCCGAGACGCGTTGTTGCGCGGCGATTTCGGTGCGTTCGCGTTGGCCGATATCGGCTTCGGCAAGATGCTGCTCCGCCTCGGCGGCAGCGGCATCCAGATAGCGCCGGGCAACTTCGGCATACAGGTCCAGTTGCCGCGCCTGGCGCAACAGATCGACGGCGTCGTAGCGGCTGGCCGCCAGTGCCATGCGCGCATCGCGCTTGCCGCCGCGCTCGATTACCGAAGCCAGCGACAGACTCAGCTCGGCAGAGTGCAGGCCCGAGGCAGATCCGGTTCCGAGCAGATTCTCTGCACCGAGTACCGCATTCAGAGCCGGTCGCTGCGCCGCGCGAGCGCGCTCCGCCGAGATCGCGGCTTCCCGGAAGCGCAGCACGGCGAGGTCAGGATGCGATTGTTCGACGCGTGCGAAAGCGTCTTGAAGGCTCAGCGTTTCGACCGCGCGCGCTGGCGTCGACACGCAGGCAAGCACGATCGCCGCAGCGGCTGCGGCGCAGGATTTGGACATGGTCAACTCCGGGATCAGGGACGGGCGGCCTGGTGCAGGCCGGGATACACGTCAAGGGCCAATCGGAGGGCGCAGCCTGCGCGTGGGTGCCACACTGCTGAGCACTGGCACGCGCATGGGATCGAGCACAATGACCGGCGCCGTAGCGGACAGCAACAATCCCGAAGGAATCAGGGCGGCAGCCGGGATACAGCAGTGACCCAGGTGCATCAATTCATGCCAGCCGGCGTCTTGTTTGCCGGAATCCAGCTCGTCTTCGGGTATGCCATGGCCGTCACGATCAGCATCATGAGTGTGGCCGCTGCTTAGCCGGTGCACCGATTCGTGCGCTTCGGCCGCCACCACGATGGCCGGCTTGACCACGAGGGTCAGCAGCAGCAGGGCAGCCAACAAAGGGCGCAGCAACAGGATTTTTCGGCGCAGACGAAGCAACATGGCGCGCAGACTAGCGGCGATTGGCGGGCGTACACAATTACACGAAGCCTGCCTGCGCGACAGCGGACCCGCAACAGATCAGTACTTGTACTCGAGTGACAGCCACAACTTGCCGGTGTCCCGGGCAAAGCCCGCGCTCTGATAGTCGGCCCATTTCAGCGTGGCGGTGAATCGCTGCTTGAACGGATAGGCCAGCTGCGCATTCCATTCGCGACCGTAGTCGCTGCCGCCACGATCGGCCTGATAGTCATGATAGGCCAGCGTCCATTGCATCGGACCGAGCGGGCCAGCGCCGCTGACGTAGGCGTCGACCAGACCGTCCGCCGGCGTCAGCAAAAATTTGTCGGCCCAGCCGTTGAATGCATGCAAGGTCGCGAACGGCGTCTGGAATGCGTGCACGCCATCGCCCGACAGGCGCTCGTGCACCAGCTTGGCACTGTAGCCTCCGCGCGCTGCGCCGAACTCGATGAGGCTGTAACGGGCATCGATTGATGCGCTGACGTCGCGCCAGTCCGACTGGCGGGCATATTCGGCCGAGTAGATCAGCTTCCACGATTCGTTCAGCGCCCTGCTGCCAGCGAATCGTGCGCCGAGCGTACGCGTCGAAGATTGCGGCAGATCCTGGTTCTCCACAAAGTAACCATAGCCGGACAGCGTGCCCCAAGGCAGCGTGCGCGCCAGGTTGAACAGATGCGCGTTCAAATCGTATCCGGCGAGCAAGGGGTTGCGATGATGATCGCCGAAAACGCGCTTGGCCTGATCGAGATAAGCATAGCGTGCGCCAAAGCCGTTGCCGAAGTCATGACTGGCGCTCAGCGCGTCGAAGGTCTGCTCGTTCTGGCGCCAACCGACATTGCCGAAGAATCGCTGATTGTCGAAGACGATGCGTTGTCGACCTGCGACCAGCTGGCTGCCGCCACCCGAGTCCCAGGCGATGTACGCCTGATTCCACTCGCTGCCCTCAGGATCGGCGACGGTCGCGTATTGTGTTCGGCCATTGGCGGTGGAGTTGTAGTGTTCATCGAGCGCACGTATGTCTTCCATTTCGGCAAACACGGTAATGCCGTGCCAAGGCGCAGTCCGATAACCCAGACGATTGCGCCAGGTAAGGGCTTGCGCATCCTTCAACACCGCGTCATCGGAGACCTGTTCCATGCGCAAGCGTGAGTCCAGTGAGAACTTGCCCTCATTCAGCGCGTCCTTGGCTGACGCGGGCTGCGCCGCCGCAGATGCAGCAAGCATCAGCGCGAGCATCGTCGCGGCGATTCGGAAAATCCACATGGCTAAGTTCCTTGGTAGCTCAACGTATGTCGACATGCTCCGCTGTTGACGGTGTGGCTGCCTTGATCAGGATCAAGCACAGCCAATTGCTCCGAATCCTCCACGCAGTCCCCAATCGGCAGCGCGTGCTCGGCGTGTGGTCGACGGGCAGGCAAACTGGGCCTCTTGCACGCTGGTGGACACCTGATCGTGCGACGGGTAGGGAAAATCCCCAGCGACACCGCTAGCATCCCTCGCATGAAAGTTTCACGCGATCGCGGACGACCACCGTACCCGGACCTACTGACGCCGGCCGAATGGCGCGTGGCGGATTGGGTTCGGCACGGGCTGAGCAATCGGGCGATCGCCAAACAGCTTGGCGTTTCAGCCGATGCCGTGAAGTTTCATATGGCCAATGTGCTGTCCAAGCTCACGCTAAGCAAACGTGCGGAACTACGCCGCTGGCCTGGCATCCGTGCCGACAGCCAGCTAGCAATCCATCCACCAGCACGAGGTGTCGCCATGCAATCCCTTCAACTTGGACAGGTCGCGCGCGGTGTCAAGGACGTCGAAGCAGCGACAAGGTTCTTTCGCGATGTGGTCGGACTGACCCACCTGTATACCTACGGCAAACTCGCCTTCTTCGACTGTGCCGGTGTGCGTCTGTTCCTTTCCGAGAGCGACAACAGTGCCGCCTCCCTGCTCTATTTCCGGGTTGCTGCGATACACGAGGCACAAGCCCAGCTCGAACAGCGCGGCGCGCACTTCATCAGCGCCCCCCATCTGATCCATCGGCATGCCGACGGCAGCGAGGAATGGATGGCCTTCTTCAATGACAATGAGGATCGGCCGCTGGGCCTCATGACTCGGATAGTGCCAGCAACGACACTTCAATCCATCAGTCAGTGACTGCGCGAGGTGATCCCAGCGCCATGGCGACGGCGATCAAGGCAATGACCTGCGTCCACAACAGATAGCGTGCCTCGGCGGCGCCTGACAGCAAAGCCAGAGGCAGGGCACAGGCCCAGGCCGAAGCGCAGAGCACCAGCAGCGGCGACCATCGCCGTCCATCGCGAAGGCAGAGCAGGAACACCAGCAGGCTGAGCAGCAGATAGGGTGCGGCCCAGAAAACCGGGGTATGCCACCAGCGCGCGGCGAATGCGAGTTGCGCGCGCACATAGGCATTGTCGGCCACATCGAGTTGCAGTCGTGCATCTGCGGGAAGCCGCAGTTCCGGCACGATAGCCAGTTCGCGTGGCGCATCCTCGGGTGGCCCAAGCAACAGGTAATTCGACAATCGGGCTCGGTGGGCCAGCCAGGCACGCGGCTGCTCGGCGATTGCCAACCACCACGCACGCGCGAGGGCATCGCGTTCGCGTGCACCATAGGGCACAAAGAAGCTCAACTTGATCTTGCCAGTCTCGATCACCGACGGATTGGCCCAGGGCTTGAAGTGCGCGCGCAGATCGGCGACGGTCAGATCCGCGGCGGATATCTCAGCCGGAATGCGTTGCTGATCGGTCGCGATGGAGACTGCGGCAATATCGAAAATCGCCAGCGCAGGCCAGGCGAGCTTGTGCTCGGCGCCGAGCAAGCGCGCCAGCAGGGGCGGAGCAGCAAGCAGGGCCACGACCGCGATCGAGAATCTGAGCGCGACTGCTGGCCATCCACCTGGTGCAGGCTGGCGGAACAACAGGAGCAGCAAGATTACGCACACCGTAATTGCGTTGTGGCGATAAGCCGCCGCGACCACGAGCGCCGCGAAGGCCAGTATCCATAGCCACCTGCCACCTCCGCGTCGCCAATGCAGGGCGGCTGCCGTGGCGATCAGCAGGGCCGCGGTCATGCCGACGTCCTTCCAGACATGGCCCAGGATCAAGGCGATGGGTGGCCACAGCCCGATGACGAGTGCGGCACCGGCAAGTCGCCAGCCCTGCAAGCGGATGGCGAGGGTGGCGACCAATCCGATCCAGAATGCCAGCGCGTGCAGGGCAAAAATTCCACCGGGACCGGGAACAACGCGATTGCTGAGTGACCAGACTGCCGCCATCAGCGGCGGATGCACGTCGTCGTAGCGGCCACTCAAAACCTGCGCGTACTGATCGCTGGAATCTGCCGACATCCAGCCCGGCCAGAATCCACACAGGCTGATCAGCCAACCGGCGA
>JAYSZM010000160.1:0-6382 GCA_043738015.1 Lysobacterales bacterium | reverse complement strand
CCAGCGCGGATTGTCTGCTTCAAACGTTTGTGTCGTTGGTCAACCTGTGGCCGCAGGACCGAGTGGCGTCGCGATGCCCGGAGGGCCGGATATTGCGGGAAGTGCTGCTGCGCGATGAACTCCGGTTGCTGAGCCTCCTTGTTGCAACGCTGCCGATCTATTCTGCGACGACTTCGTCGATGGTCAGCTGGACATGATCCTTGATTGCCGACTGCTGTATCGGCAGGGTCAGTGTTTGCAGATCACCGGGGCTGGCGGTGGCGTTGCCCGAGCGCGAGACGCGCGCACCAATCACGATCTCGGGAAACTTGGACAGGGTCATCGCCGGCATCATGCTCATGCTGTCGTCGAGGCGCACGGTTGCCGGCAACTGGCTGGCGGTCAGGCGTTGGATCGCGAGCGGCATGCGCGGCCCGCTTGCTGCGCGTGCGAACACAAACAGTGTGTCACTCGGCAGGACTTTGTCGCGCAATGCGGGGTCCAATTGCACGGTGACGGTGATGCTGGCGCCGTCGGTGTCGGCGGTACTCGGTGTTGGCGCAGATTCAGTGGACGATGCGGTGTTGCCGCTGGCTACTTGCGCGGCGTCGGTCGCGACATCTGTTTCTCCGGAGGACTCGGCACTGCGGATCTGCGCAGCGAGCGAATTGCGGATATCCGAACCTTCCGGCAGCAGGCTCTCGAGTCTGCGCCAGTGATTCAATGCTGCCGCCGAGTCGCCGCGCTGCATCGCCGCGATACCGGACAGCCACAGTGCGCGCTGCTGGTCGGGATCGCGTGCGAGCGCATCGGCGATCAGCTCGGCCGCCTCGCCATCGATGCTGCGGGTTGGGGAAGCCAGCGCGAGTGACTCGGCATAGCTGACCTGCACGTCGAGATCATCGGGTAGCAGGGCGCGCACCTTTTGCATCGCTGCGAGTCCATCATCAAAGCGCTGAGCACTCTGGTAGCCACGCGCCAACAGAGCCCAGCCCTGGGCATCTTCGGGATCCTTTTGCAGCTTGGCTTCCAGTCCGCTGATCGCGGTTTCCAGGTCGGGCGCCGGTGCCTGGTTCGCCGCGACCGCGGCCCCGGCGATGTGGTTGGCCGGATCGAGTGCAAGTGGGGCTCCGAACTCTGCATACAGAGCAAGGGCGCCCAGTGGCAGCAACACGGCAATGGCGATGGCAAGTCCGCCAGCGACCGGTGTTGCCGGCTTGCTATCGCCAGCGGGCATCGCGGCGAGCTTGGCCTCGTATTCGTCCTGGCTGATGACGTCGGCGGCGCGCGCCGCGGCGAGCGCATTACGTGCGCGCTGAGCTTCACGTTCGGACGCACTGATCGGTGTACGACCGAGCAAAGTCAGCAGCAGAGGCGCGGCCGCGGCAACGGCCAGCAGGCAGGCGGCAACTATAAAACCGGTGTTCAAGAGAACTCTCCATCATCGTCGCGGGCAGGATCGGCGGGGGCCGAGTCGCGTGGTCTGAGTTGACGTCTGGCAATCGCGAAGCCGATCACGAGGATCAGCAAGGGGCCGAACCAGAGCACCCAGGTGCCGGGCTTGACGGGTGGTTTGTACAACACGAAATCGCCGTAGCGATCAGTCAGAAACGTCTTGATCTCGGCGTCGGTTTTGCCTGAGCGCATCAATTCGAAGACCTCGGCACGCAGATCCTTGGCGAGGAAGGCGTCGGAGTCGGCGAGATTCTGGTTCTGGCAAACCAGACAGCGCAATTCGCGCACCAGATGCTGGAAGCGCTGCTCTTCCTGGGCATCGGCGAAGGGCAGGGGATCAATCGCACCTGCCGGCATCGCGGTGATTCCGAACAGGAGCACGAACAGCAACAACCACAGCGCGCACCGACTCATGGCTGCTTGCCATCTAGGCGTGCAAACAGCTGGCTTTCGACCGACGCCCAGTCAATCGGGCCGGTGTGCTTGTAGATGATTTGGCCATTGCCGTCGATCAGAAAACTCTCCGGTGCTGCGATAACGCCGAAGTCGATCGCGGTGCGTCCGCTGGCATCGACAGCAATGGCCGCGTACGGATCGCCACCACGGCGCAGCATTGCGACCGCCGCTTCGGGATCGTCCTTCCAGTTCAGCCCGATGATGGGCAGTCGGCCGCTGGCGGCCAGGCGCATCAGCACGGGATGCTCCTGCGCGCAGGCGACGCACCAGCTGCCCCAGACATTGAGCAGGTAGGTACGACCGCGCAGCGACTCGGCGCTGACGCGCTGGCTGGAATCAAGCAGATCGGGCAGGTCGAACCTTGGTGCCGGTTTGCCCACTAGAGGCGAGGGCACAAAACGTGTGTCCTTGCCCAGGCCGCTGTAGAGCAGGCCTGCGAGCACGATGAACAACAACAGCGGAATTGCGTAGTGCCACGCCTTCATGCGACGGCTCCGAGGGCGGCTGCTTCGGCCGCCGATGCGCCGGTCAGTTCCTGACTGCGGCGTTCGCGCAGTCGGCGATCTGCAGCGGCGATCAGGCCACCCGACATCATGAACAGCGCACCCAACCAGATCCAGCGAATGAAGGGCTTGTGATACACGCGCACCGCCCAGGCCTGGCCGCCATTGAGTGGTTCGCCGAGTGCGACATAGAGGTCGCGTGTGAAGCCGGGGTCGATTGCGGCCTCGGTCATCACCTGCTCGCCTCGATAGGCGCGCTTCTGCGGATGCATCGTGGCAACAATCTTGTCCCCGCTACGCACCACGATGACGCCGTGATCGGCGCGATAGTTTGGACCGGTGACGGGCTCAATGCCCTCGAAGGTGAAGCGCAGCCCGCGCAGTTCGATCGATTCGCCGCGGGCCAGGCGCACATCCTTCTCGATGCTGGTCGATTCAACCAGCATCACACCGATCACGAAGACGCCGAGTCCGGCATGGGCCAGCAGCATGCCGATTGACTCGCGGCTGAGACCGCGCGCGCGCCGTTCCGGGTCGGCGCGGTGACGGCGCACATAGACCAGGCAGCCGGCAATCACCCAGATGCCGAGCATCAGTCCGATCACAGCGCGCAGCGGAAGTCCACGCGCCAGGGCGAAGGCCACCCCAGTCAGCACCAGGGCCGCAATCAGCGCGCTACGCAAAGGCGTTGCGATGCGGGCGATCTGATCCTGGCGCCAGCGCGCCAAGGGTCCGAATGGAACCAGCACGAACAGCGGTGCGGTCAAGATCGGAAACAGCAGACCGAAGTAGGGTGGCCCGACCGAGACCTTGCCCCAGCCCATGGTCTCGGCCAGCAGTGGATACAGCGTGCCGAGCAGGACCATCGCGCAGGCGGCGATCAAAAAGACATTGTTGATCAGCAGCAGGCTCTCGCGAGAGACCGCGGCGAAGCCGTGATCGACGCCGAATTTCTGCGCGCGCCAGGTGTACAGCGCAAGTGCACCGCCGGTGACGCAGCCGAGAAATGCGAGGATGAAGACGCCACGGGTGGGATCGCTGGCGAAGGCATGCACCGAAGTCAGCACGCCCGATCGAACCAGGAAGGTGCCGAGCAGGCTCAGCGAAAACGCCATGATCGACAGCAGCAGAGTCCAGCGCAGCAATTGCCCGCGCTTCTCGGTCACCGCCTGCGAATGGATCAGGGCGGTACCGACCAGCCAGGGCATGAACGAGGCGTTTTCGACAGGATCCCAGAACCACCAGCCGCCCCAGCCGAGTTCGTAGTACGCCCACCAGCTGCCGAGTGCGATGCCGAGCGTCAGGAACGCCCAGGCGATCAAAGTCCAGGGCCGCGACCAGCGCACCCAGCGTGCGTCGACGCGTCCCTCGATCAGCGCCGCCACTGCAAACGCGAATGCCACGGCGAAGCCGACGTAGCCCATGTACAGCATCGGCGGATGCACGATGAGTCCGAAATCCTGCAGCAGGGGATTGAGGTCGGCGCCGTCGGCGAGTGCGGGCAGATGACGCAGGAACGGATTGGAAGTCGCGATGGTGAACAGCAGGAAGCCCAGTGAGATCAGTCCGAGCACCGATAGCACGCGCGCGACGAAGGTATCGGGAAGTCCGCGACTGAAGCGCGCAACCAGTGCCGTCCAGCTCGCCAGAATGAAGGCCCAGAGCAGCAGTGAGCCTTCATGCGCGCCCCATACGGCCGAGATCCGATAGCGCATCGGCAGCACCGAGTTGGAATTCTGCGCCACATAGGCGACGCTGAAGTCCTGGCTGACGAAGGCGTGTGCGAGCAGCGCCATGGCCACGGCCAGCAGGCCGAACTGCACATAGGCCGCGGGCCGCGCTAGAGCGATCCAGCGCGTGTGATTGCGCTGCGCACCGACCAGGGGCACTACGCCCAACAGCAGGGACACCAGCAGAGCGAGTATCAGAGCGAATTGACCGAGTTCAGGAATCATTGATTGGCCTCCGCCTGTTTGGCCTTGCCTCGGGCAATTGCATCTGCGACCTCGGCAGGAACGTAATTCTCATCGTGCTTGGCCAGTACTTCCTCGGCCTCGAACAGCTGACGATCGCGCAGCACGCCGGTGGCGACCACGCTCTGACCTTCGCGGAACAGGTCGGGCAGGATGCCTCGGAAATGCACGGGCAGGGTCTTGAAGCGATCGGTGACCACAAAGTGCACATCCAGCGAATCAGTGGCGCGTCGAAGTGAGCCTTCCTCGACAATGCCGCCGATGCGGATGCGACGGCCGACTTCGGCCAGGCCGTCATCGACATCGCTCGGGCTGACAAAGTGCTGGATGTTCTGGCGCAGGGCCAGCAGTACGAGGGCTGAGGCAATGCCGATTGCGGACAGTCCGAGCAGGATCAGGATCAGGCGACGACGTCGAATTGGATTCACGAGCTGCTCCGGGTTTTCTGGCGTCGCAGACGCTGGGCGAGGCTGCGCATCAGGCGGCGCCGTTTGAGTATCGGCAATAGGACATCGAGGCCGAGAAAAATCGCGAAGGCAAGATACGATGCCAGGATGAAGGGCGTGTGATTCATGGCGCTTTTCCGCCTGCGGATTCCGCGACGGTCGGCAGCATCTGCTGCACCCAGTCCTTGCCCGACTCCATCTCCAGCACATCAGTGCGCGCGCGGTTGAGCAGGCTGGCAACAAACCAGCACTTGGTCGCGACCGCCATCAGCAGCAGCGGCCACAGCATGCTCGGATGGATCGTGCTCTTGCCGGACAGCAACTTGATCGAGCTGCCCTGATGCAAGGTGTTCCACCATTCCACCGAGTAGTGAATGATGGGCAGATTGACCAGGCCGATAAGCGCCAGTATCGCGGCGGCGCGTGCGCCCTTGCGGCGATCGTCGAAGGCACTGTAGAGCCCGATTACACCGAAATAGAGGAACAGCAAGACCAGCTCCGAGGTCATGCGGGCGTCCCATTCCCAATAGGTGCCCCAAGTCGGGCGACCCCAGAGCGAACCGGTGATCAGGGTGATTACGGTGAAGCCCATGCCGATCGGCGCGGCCGAGATCATCAGCACCTCACTGATTTTCACATGCCAGATCAGGGCGAGCGCTCCGCAGAACGCCATGAAGGCGAAAATGAACATCGACATCCAGGCACTCGGCACATGGATGTACATGATCCGCACGCTCTCGCCCTGCAAATAGTCCGCAGGTGCACGCGCCAGACCCAGATACAGGCCAACCGCACCGATGATCAGCGCAAACGCCCAGAACCACGGCATCAGCCGGCCGGCGAGTCGATAGAACAGGGGCGGAGAGCCCGTTTTATGAAACCAGAGCCAGAGCGGATGCATGGATTCAACTCGCACTCATGCGCATCGCTGATGCGCAAACCAGGGGACCGAAGGCCAGGCTCAGTACGGCCCCAGCTGCGAGCAGCAAGAGGGCCTGACTGGCCTGACCTCCGACGAGGACGACTTCCACTGCACCCGCACCAAAAATCAGCACAGGAACCGCGAGCGGAAGCACGATCAAGGCCAGCAAAATACCAGAGCGGCGCAGACTTGCCGTCAGCGCCGCAGCACAGGCGCCAATCACACTGAGCTGGGGCGTACCCAGCAGCAGGGCAAAAATCAGGGTGGCCACGCCGGATGGAGCCATTCCAAGCGCCAGCGCAATCACCGGCGCCACCAGCAGCAGGGGCAGGCCGGTGGTCAGCCAATGCAGCAGGATCTTGGCCAGCGCAAGCAGGTACAGCGGTTGGCCGCTGACCAGCATGGCGTCGAGGCTGCCGTCTTCGGCGTCGGAACGAAAGAGTGCATCCAGAGAGAGCTGTCCGGCCAACAGCACGATGACCCAGCAGACGCCGCCGGCCACGCTTGAAAGTCGCGTCGATTCGGGTCCGAGCGCCAGCGGAAACAGCGTGGCAATCATCAAGGCGAAAATCAGCGGGCTGAGCAATTCGCCGCGACGACGCCAAAGTCCCATGCCATCGCGGGCGAGCAACCCCCAAAACGCGGCGC
>JAYSZM010000159.1:0-2976 GCA_043738015.1 Lysobacterales bacterium | reverse complement strand
CCCCGGTGCGGCATTGCCGATCGGCGCGGTATCTGTTGCTCGCCAGTAGCTGTATGGCCGCGATGTCGCTTCAGGCCCAGACCCTTCCATCGGACGCGAGTCCGACCTGTACGGTATCTCCGAGCAACTTTGCCACCTGGTTCGCGTCCGGCACGGTCACCGCCAACGGCGGCGTCAATCCGGCCAACAGCATCACCTTCAACGGCAATTCGAACTGCGCATTTTTTACCTGGTCGGAGCAGATGTTCCTTTGGGCGACTTCGCCGGCGCCGTCGTCTTATGGTGGCGGCAACTTCGTGTTCGAGTCCCCCGTGTTCTACGATGTGTCTCCGCCCGATGCAAATGGCAACCGTACCGTCACTCAAAATACCGGGAAAGGTGTGCAGAATTTCTCGGTTCGCGTTGCGCAGAAAGGTCCGAACGGCCTGCCGGTCGTCTTCGACAACAATGGCCGCATGCTGGACGTGGTGCAGCCCCCGCCCGGCCCCGAGAGCAAGCTGCTGTTGCGGATGCCGGACGGAAGTCAGGTTCAACCTTCGCAGGTGAAATTGGACCCGGGCGGCAAGGCGCAGTTCACCGACAAGAGCGGCAAGCCGATAGACGCAGCCACGGCGCGTAGTGCCCAGGCGTTTGCGCTGCATCCCTCGGGCCGAACCGTCGATATCAAGAATATCGTTCAGGGCCGCAATGGCCAGCTGTTGTTCCTCAACGCCCAGGGACAGGTGGTCGATGTCGAGCAGGGCCAGGCAGGTGGCAATGGTGTGCTGCTGTCGCAGGGCTCATCCCTGGTGTACTACTCCACCCAGGTCAATGACGTCTTCGCCTACTTCATGACCGGCGCAAAGGACAGCAAGCTGTCGCCAGCGCCGACCACGTTTCCGACCACACAGACTGCCCTGAATCAGGTAACGGCATTTGCCCAGAGCGCGCCCGCGCCATTCACCAGGCAGAGCTTTCCCGATTCCATTGCACTCGCCATCGAGTTGAAATCGGCCTGGGTGGAAGCCTCGTCGGTGCCCAACAACGCGGCTGGCTATATCACCTTGACCGCGATCATTCCGACCTATACCAAGACCAGCACCTCCACCTGGACCGCAAGCGGCTCAAGACAGGCCGTTTTGGCGATGGTTGGCATGCATGTCGTCGGCAGCGCGGCGGGACACCCGGAGATGATCTGGGCCTCGTTCGAGCGATTCGGCAACTCGCCCAATGCCACCTACAGCTACAACTCGACCTCAGGGCCGAAGACGGTGGCGCAGAGCACATCGGGATCCTGGCTGTTGAGCAAGAGCCTGTCCACGGGACCGTTCAATATCGAGTACATGAACTGGGTCGAAGCCACGACCACTACTGCGGCCAGCATCCAGGCAGCGAATGCCGGTTCACCGCCGCCGCCACCGGGCACGATCAGCGCCAGTGACACGCTGCGCGAAAATCCCTGGGGCACACCGGGTTCCGGCTCCGGTTCGAACACAGCGCTGAATACCGACGTGATCTCGATCAACAACAGCATCATCAGTCAGTTGCTGTCGGGTGACCTTCGCAAGAATTACTTCATGATCGGCTCGACCTGGACCAATGGCGGCAACCCGGCTGATCCGGGCGTTCCGCAACTCGGTACCAATCTGCTGGCCAATACCACGATGGAGACCTACCATCAGGCCGACAACTGCTTCAGCTGCCACCAACAGTCGGGCAGCATGCTGAGCGGGCTGAGCCATATCTACAGCGCGCTGGAGCCGTTGTTCTGACCGGCGTTCGTCCATAGCAAGCTGTTCAAGAGGAACTTGACTGGGCCGACCGCACTGCGGCCGGCCCAGTACCTACCGCATGCAAGACTTCGATACGCCTGGCGCGAACGAGTCGCTCACCGCGCTGCTGACGCTTTCCGATCCGGCTGCGTTGACCGCGGCGAGCGATGCCGAGTCGATCCTGATTCATTATCCCACGGCCAAATTGGGCCTGCGGTCCAGCATTCGATTTTGTGCGCAAGAGTTAGCCCGTGCGGCTCGCGATGTGTTGGCCCAGCATCCGCCGTCCGCGTCCTGGCTCGTTGCCAGTCCACCTCGATTCGTATTGCCAGGCGCGGCCAACCTGTTGGCTCGAGAAGTGGTGAAGATGCTCGACGGCGGTTGCGATCCCGCGCCGACGCTGGCGGAATTGTGGCTGGCCTCGGCTGCCGGGAACAGCGGCGGAGCAGAGTCGACGCGCCTGTACTCACAGGCCGGATTCGAAACCCGGTTCAAGGAACGATCGCAACTCCACCAACGCCTCAAGCCCCTGCGCGCGGAACAATTCCGCGGACGTTCGGTTCTGTTCGTGAATGACATCAACGTTACCGGCGCGCAGCAGCATTTCATGCGACAGGCAATGCAAGACGCCGGTGTGGCGCGCATCCATTGGTTGTACCTGGTGACCGTCGCGCCGGAACTCGGCCACGCCCATCCGCAGATCGAGTACGAGCTGAACTATTCGCGGCACGCCTCGTTCGAAGCCTTCGCCGACCTGGTCCGGCATGGCGACATCGAATTCACCGCACGCTGCATCCATCGACTGTTCGACCACGATGAATCGGAGGTTCGCGGGTTTCTGGCGTCATTGCCGGCGGAGCGTCGGCGCTATCTGATCGAGCTGGCTACGCAGGAGGCGCAATGCCAGGGGCGGAGTGCGGAGTATTGGGAGAAATTGCGGCGGGTTTCGGAATGAAGTGAGGTGGTGAGTTGTGGGCTTGGGCCGAGCAAGTCTCCACGCACGCGCGGCACGTTCTCCCCGACTCTGCGCTCTTACACTTGCCCTTGTCCCCGAGGGGATTTCATAGAGCGTGGCTTGCCGCGCTGCTTTTCCTTTTGCTTTTGTAGAGCGTGGCTTGCCGCGCTGCTTTTCCTTTTGCTTTTGTAGAGCGTGGCTTGCCGCGCTGCTCTGGCCTTGGATTTGCTCTGAACAAAAAATCGAGATCAAGAGCAGCGCGGCAAGCCA
>JAYSZM010000158.1:0-13475 GCA_043738015.1 Lysobacterales bacterium | reverse complement strand
CGCACTGCCGAGCCGTGCCGCAGTGTCCCCACGCGGCGCCACATCGCGTACTGATCAGGATGGGACCGGAATCTGTTGGCACCGCAGCGGAGCAGCATGACAATGATCATCGAACAGCCGCGATCCCGGACGCAGTCCCGGACACCTACGATTTCGATCATTCCCACCCGCCGCTCTGCACAATCCCATTCCGGACAATTCCATTCGGGAGACTCGCGATTGCGCCACCTGCAATCGTCGTTGGATTCGGAATGGGCACTGAGCGTTTGACGCAGCAGATCATGGCGGTAGGCTCAGGATTCAGTCGCGCCGTTGGTGAAGACGAGAGCGTGATCGAAAAAGCCCATACGATGGATCAGTGCTGGCTGCGCGGCATTGGCACCCCACGGGCTCGATCCAAGGCAACTGCCTGAGACGAACCGAGCGGGACCGTGGACCAAGTTGCTCGGCGACGACTGAACAAACCAAGTGGACCAAACTCCGAGGCCTGTTGGCCGTGCTCGACCGAAACAAGGAGATCAACGCGCGGGCCTGGCGTCCAGCGATTGGCCGTCAATGGCGACCGGCACCACCGTGGTGAAAACTACGGAGGTCCGCGTTGGGCTTCAGGGACCATTGTTCTCAGCAGATGCCTGCTCTTCGCCGAACCGCTCGACGAACATCCCGGATGGGATATTCCCGGCACCCTATTCAAAGGCCAGCAGATCCAAGCTCAGAACGTACCAAGCGCAAGCCCTGTCTGGCGAACCCGCTCAACGTTCAAAAGGCAGCACATTGACCCTCGCCCAGAAGGTTCCCAGTACCTGCACGGCCTCCGTGAAAAGCTGCGGATTGACCGGCTTCACCACATACGCGTTGACGCCCGCATCCCAACTCCGCGCAACGTCGCTATCGAGTCTCGAGGAGGTCAGCATGACGACCGGTACATGCTTGAAGGCGGGATCTTGCCGCATGCAGCTGAGCACTTCGTGCCCATCGGTGCCCGGCATCTTGATATCCAGGATCACCAGCGCAGGATCGCCAGCCGGCCTTGCCTCATGGGCGCCACGCCGATACAGATAGTCCAATGCTTCGGCACCTTGCTCCACGCGCACCACCGGATTGAGTATCCCGGCAGCGGTCAAGGCCTCGATTGTGAACTCCGCGTCGAATTCGTCATCTTCCGCCAGCAGAATCGTTCGGACCTGGTTCATGAATTCAATCCTCCTCTCTACGCTCCAACTCCGGGCCCGCGGTAAGCGTGAAGAAAAACGTTGCACCTTCCCTCGGTGCCGAAACTGCCCAAATCCTACCACCGTGGCGCTCGACAATGCGTCGCACATTGGCGAGCCCGACACCCGTGCCCGGGAACTGCTCTCTGGTGTGCAGGCGCTCGAAAAGTCCAAACAGTCTGGACGCTGAGGACATCTCGAATCCGACGCCATTGTCGCGGACATGGTAGATGGCCGCGGTCGTCTCGTTGGCGGGCAGCGCGCCGATTTCGATGGTCGGCTGCGCACACTTCGAGCTGAACTTGACCGCATTGGTCAGCAGGTTCTGCCAGACCAGCATGATCAGGGTTTGATCTCCCACTGCCGGCGGCAAGTCATCGATCTTCCAGAGAATCGGCTGGTTGCCTCCAGATGCCTCGGCAATTGACTGCGCCTCGGCACAGAGCGCGTTCATATCGATGGGCGCGCGTTGTATTGCGGTGCGTCCAAGTTGTGCGTACCCGAGCAGGGCATCCACCATTTCCGCCATTCGGGCTACCGAGCTACTGATGACAGCAAGGTACTGGTCGGCTTTAGGATTCTGCAGGGGAGCCAGCAAAGGAGCGAGTCGATGAGCAAAGGCACCAATGTGGCGCAGCGGAGCGCGCAGATCGTGCGCGACGGTGTGACTGAAACCCTCGAGTTCCCGATTCACGTCAAGAACCTCTTCGACCTGCTCCCTCAATTTCTGGTTGAGACTGTGTATTTCGCGCTCATCGGCGCGCCGGTCCGTGACGTCTGAGACGCTCACCAGAAGGTGCGCTTCCTGTTCGTCGGCCGACCGCACCAGCTGAGCACTGACCAGTACCACGTGCGTGGTTCCATCGGCAAACTGATGCTGCTGTTCCAGGTCGAGCAACTCGCCCCTCTGTTTGGCTACTGCGGTCAGCTGCTCACGCAGTATCTCGCTGTTCCAGGCCCCCTCCCGATACAGCCTGGTTTGTGATCGGCAGTCAATTGTGGGTGCGTAAGCGCGTTCGAATGCGGGGTTGCAATGCACGATGCGGAGCCGCCCGTTCAGCAGCGCGACCGGCTCACGAAGCACATGCAGTATCTGGGACGAACGCCGGAACGTCTGTCCTTCGTTTTGCATCAATTGGACGGTCCGCGCAACCCACCATGTGAGGGCCACGAACAGAAATACATTGGAGGCTGCATGCAAGGCGAGACCGGTCGCGATGGAGTACCAACCTGCAAGTTCACCCTGCCAACGCAGCCACGCGATCAACGGCCACAGCAGTATGGCCACCGGCAGCAGAATGCGATTGATTACACCAGCGACTCCGCTGCCAAAGATACGTTGAACAAACAGCGACTCAGGACGGGAAACAACCAACGTTCCGCATGCAACCAGAAACAGGGCGGCCGCGTGCAATGCCATCGGGTTTCCGGCCAAGACCTGATACAGCGCTTGGATGCCGTAGAGGTAACCGAGTATCGCGACGAATGAATTGGCCGCGACTATCAAGACCAGCCACAGCCCCGGACGCTGGCCGCGGTCAGTTTGCCAGTCCAGGGTCAGCAGCACGACAGAAAGACACAGAAAGTTGATCGCGGTGAGGAACGCCATGCGACCCGGGGCTGTGGCAGCAGGATCCTTGAACAACAACTCGTCGATCCCAAAATTCCGTCCGAATAGATCCTGGCTGAGGACCAGCAGCGCGATGAGCACCACCGCAACAGCACAACTTCGGCCCGCGAACCTGTAGGCGCGTGCGTGCTTTCCACTCGGATTGGGTCTCATGGACCATGCGCCCAACCCAAACAGAACAAAACATACGGCCGTATTTGGCTTCATGGTATTGAAGCCTGGAAGGATACTTTTGAGCAACGGAGTCTCGGTGGCCCATCCAATCAGAACAAGGCTTCCCGTCAACGCAATACCGAGTGCCATGAAGCCGGAGATCTGTCCAATTCGCTTCGCGCGCGTCGTCTCGTAGTAGTAGCTCATCTATCGCCTCTGTCGGTGGCAATGCACCGTCGGTAGGTCTGCCTGCGTCGGTGTGGACAACACCGCTGCAGTAGCCGGAGCAGGATCGGCAGGGAACGGATCAGCACCCGCGCGCAGCAACAGACTCCTGCCGACGCCCGGTTTCGCAAAAATTGCCACAGGTCGGGGGCTGCATGCAACCCCTTCTGACCGCACCAAGGCCACCACTGAAGGCGGCAGCAGGATGATGACCCCGAACATGCAGGACCCGTCCTGCGACCCCTCCTGGACGGACCCATCCTGGAGACCCAAAATTGCGAACCTGCCCGCCCGCTGCTCCGCATCGATCTGACTGCAAGCTGCGGACCTCGGTGAACGCCTGCGCGGCATGACCCTACCGCGTTGCCGACCAGTTCTGCTGTACACAACCTCAGCGACAAGATCTCTTGGCAGGTAGCTGTGCGGAGCGAGCGCGGCACCGCGCACCTAGCGATTGGAAGTCGCAGCTGGCACCATTTTCCTGCTTGTCGAGCCGAGCCCGGCCGTGCCGCAGTGTCCCCACGCGGCGCCACATCGCGTACTGATCAGGATGGGACCGGAATCCGTTGGCACCGCAGCGGAGCAGCATGACAATGATCATCGAACAGGATCGCGACACCATCACCCTGATCTCGGCGACGCCCGGACGCATGCGGTTGCGGCTGGTGCAGTTCCTTGCCGTCGCGCTGCTGATGCTGCCTTTTCTGATCTCGATGGTGTACCCGCTGTTCGTGGTCGGTGCTGAGTCGCTGATACTCGGACCTTTGCAACTGCTGGCCGGCTCGTGGGTGTTCTGGGCACTGTGCGCTGTCGTCGTGCTGCTGTTCGCTCTGGACGGGCACAGCCGGCTGAAGATCGTCTGGGCTGCGCAGCGCGTGTACAGCAGCTGGCTGTTCGGGCCGCTGGAGCTGTTCGAGGTCGAACACCAGCGCGAGGCGCTCGGCCCGCTGATCGTCGTCGAGCGCAAGCGACTCTCCGGCCTGGCGTCGGCATTGACCGGGCGTCAGGGCGGTTGGGTTGTCGGCTGGCAGCGGCAACGCCCGCGCAATCGGCCGCCCGAGCTGATGGAGCTGGCACGGGTTTCGAGTCAGCAGGAGGGGCAGCACCTGGCAGCGCGGTTGCAGGCATGGCCGCAGCTGCCTGGCACGGACGTGACGCCATCGTCGCCTGCCGCCGCGTCCGCCTTCGTACCGGTCGCCGCGCTCGCGTCCAGCGGACTGACCTGGTTGATCCGCCTGCCGCTGGCGATGTTCGTCGGATTCTGTCTGGCACTGGTCGGCCTCGCGCTCGAGTCACTGGCAATCGAGCGTGGCGACAAGCCGAATATCCTGCCCTGGGATAGCACCGCCAGCGCTGACGTCACCCGCCTGCACTGGAGACTCGCGTTGAGGCCGACCGAGACGAAAGCGGCCGGCCGGATGGTGCGATTTGACGGCATCAGTTCCGAGCTTCAGGCCGCTGTGCAATTCATCGACTCCAGCGGTCAAATGCGCGAGCGGCCGCTGGCCCTGGTCAGCGCGGACGGATTTCGCCCGATCAGCCCCAATGGCGGACCCGCGCACGTGATCGAGCGACTAGCCCAGGCTGGCCTGCGGATGAATCCGATTGCGTTCGAAGTGCCGCGCGAGGTGCTCGATATTCCGGTCGAGGCCGATGGCACGCTGCGCTTTGACCAGGTCGAGACCCAGTCCGATGCTGATCCACTCAGCACTGCATGGCAGATGCATTGGGCCGGACTCACCGAGATCGATCGGCCCTCGCTCTATTTGCCGCTGCTCTGGAGCGCACCGACGCTCGGCACGAAACTCGACATCGTCTACCGCGCCTCCGATCCGATGGATGCGCCGGCGTGGACCGCAGCGGATGCAGCAAGCTTCGAGTCGCGCCTGGCCACGCTGGATGGCATGGCCTATCCACTCGGCGTGTTCGGCTTGATCGCGGGGGCGCTGGCGTTCTACTGGCTCGCGCCGCGCCGACTGCGCCTGCTGTCCTTGCCGGTGTGGATTTTGCTGGCAGTGAGCGCGTCCGGATGGACGCCGTTGGCGAGCGAACTTTCGCGCTGGATCGGTGTCGATCGCGGTCTGCAGACACGCCTGCGCGATGCGATCGCCCGCCACATCATGCCCGATCCGCAGAGGCTGCAACCGCGTGGTGCCGATGACGCCGTGGGCCGATGGACCCCCGATGGTTCACGCTTTCACGTGCTGTTGAATCATCTCGGTGTGGCGCGGGCGCCTGCACAACGCTTGCCCGATATCGCCAGCGCGCGCGCCGCGATCGTCCGCACCGCACATGCGCGCATGGCGGAGATGGATGCAACAGAACGTGCAGCAATGCTCGATGCATTGAGTGCCACCAGTTCCCTCCGTCGCAGCGGCAACACCTGGCTTGCCGATTCGGTCATCACACCCGGGCTATGCGCCTGGCGCGACGACCAGATCCTGGCGCCGCAGGCCAGACAGCACTATTCACCGATCCTCGATGCACTCGAATGCGGTGCGGCTGACGCTCAATGAGCGCGCGGTGACGTCGAGTAGTGACGGGAAGATCTGTCAGCGACAATTGCTTTCGGTGGATGGCTTCCCAATGCTGGCGCGTCCCGGCTGACGCGTGGATTGCGTGGAAATCAGGACACCCACCAAACTCAGCGTGGCTGACACGGGATTCGGCATCTGCCCACATGCCGGAACCGTCCAACGCCCGGGAATGATGGATGTCCCAATTTGTGATTCCGATTTGTGGTTGCTCAATGATCGTGCCGGGCTCCAACTTCCAGAGCAGCGCGCGGCGGCGGACCGCGACGATGCGGCTGTCGTTGACGATCGGCAGCGCTGTGCTGCAAACTGTTGGTGTCCTTTTTTGGTTGTTTTTTGGTTGCTTTTTTGGTTGTCAGCGGATGCGCTGTGGGATCTACGATTTGCGCCCCTCTGCGTGCCGGGTATTCGCCGTGGGCGCCGGGTCTTGCCGCGACCAGCGCAACGCGTAGCTCACGCGCTGCCCGAGCATGCCGCTGATCGCTGACGCGCGCAATTGAGGCTGGGGCCTCGTGCCAGGCAAAAGCTAAAAAACCACGATGTCTCGGGCCGAAATGACGCCGGATCGTGCCCTGCGTTCTCCGCCGGTGAATTTCCCAACCCGGCGTGCCCTGCTTCGCGCAGCCTGACGAACATCATGCTTCGCGCTGTCGACAGTATGATCACGGGACACCAACCGCAGCACTCAGCGAGCAGGACAATGGCAGCTTCGAACCTCATTCAATGCCGCCTGCTCCGGCAACTTACGCTGGCAATGCCATCGGCGCCGGAGAGGCCATCGCATCTGTCTGCGGCAAGTGGCTTGGTGCACATCGGCGACTGGCTCTACATCGTCGCCGACGACGAACTCCAACTCGGCGTATTCCCACGCGACGCGGACGCAAGCGGGACCTTGCTGCGCATGTTCCCCGGGGAATTGCCGGATGCACCAGCACCACGCAAGAAAGTGAAGCCCGACCTGGAGTCGCTGGCCTTGCTACCACCAAATCCGCACTGGCCGTATGGCGCGCTGATCGCGCTGCCGTCGGCATCACGACCGAATCGTCAGCGTGGTGCCTTGCTGAGGCTCGATGCACAAGGTGCCCCACACGGTGCCGCACAGGCGATCGATCTGGACGAATTCTGTGAACTGTTGCGCGAACGCTTTCCCGCACTCAACATCGAAGGCGCCGCCATCGTCGGCAGCGAACTCGTCCTGTTCCAGCGCGGCAACAAAGCCTCGCCGAACAGCGCCTGCCTGCGCTTCGACTACGCCAGCTTCGCGACCGCGCTCGCTACCGGCTTGGTCGGCGCGATCGCGCCGACACGAATCGATGTCCTCGAACTCGGCACGATTGACGGCGTCCTGCTCGCCTGCAGCGACGCCTGCCCTCTAGCCGATGGTCGCATCGTATTCTGCGCGGTTGCCGAAGATACCGATGACCCCTATCGCGACGGCGTTTTCTGCGGTGCCGCGATTGGCGTGATCGACGCAAACGGAAGCTTAGCATCGCTACAACGCATCGACGTGCCTGCAAAAATCGAGGGCATCGCCGCGAGCTACCGCGCTGGTCATATCGAACTGCTGCTGGTCACCGATGCTGACGATGCTTCGATTGCCGGTCTGCTACTCATCGCCCGCCTACCCCGAAAGTAGGCCTTGGGTCCGAAGAAATTGGACAGCGACGAATGCGGACTTCGGCATTCGGAGCACCCGCCAACCCTGGGTGGCTGACACTGGATTCGGAATCTGTAGAAACTGCCGGCAGCGTTCCTCTCGCGGGGATGATGGATGTAGCAATCCTTGTTCTCGATCCTTGGTCCGATCCTTGCCGATTCTTGGATCTCCCAATCCTTGCGTGGCAAGGCGACATCCTCGACGCCCTTGCACCAAGCGACGGGACGCAGCAAGATCGAGGTAATCCTTTTCATTGGACTCGTTGGGCGTCTTACGCACCACCACTTCTGCGCTACCCGCCGATCAGGAGTCTCCGATGGCAGCGACCAAAACCAAACCCTCGGGCGCAAGCGTCGATGCGTACCTCGCGTCCAGAGCCGGGCCCGAGCAGTTGGCCGACTGCAAGGCAATCATGGCCATGTGCAAGCGGCTTACGAAGCAGCAGCCATACATGTGGGGACCAAGCATCGTGGGCTATGGCTCGTACACCTACAGGTACGAGAGTGGGCACCCAGGTGACGCACCGCTTGCCGGCTTCGCAGTCCGCGGCAGGGAACTCGTCGTCTACCTTGGCGTAGACGACCCCGGGCAAGCCGAGCTCCTAAACAGGCTCGGGAAACACAAGATGGGCAAATCCTGTCTGTACTTCAAACGCCTCGCGGACCTCGATGTGAGGGTCCTTGAGACACTTATTGCCGCGTCGGTCGCCGAAGTCAGACGCCAGTACCCGGACTCTGGCGCGGCATGACTCTTCGTTCAACCGGCCTCGCTACCGCTCGAAAGGGTCGGGTTTTGCGCCTTGGCTGAGGCTCCCTGAGACTACCCGCGGACCTCGATGTCCCAGCCACCGCACGTTGATACCCCGGGAGAGTAGCCTGATCGCGACGAGTGAGGTTGTGGCAACGGACAAACCAGAGCCCTGCTCTGCTGCTGACCCCGCCCTTTCGCTTTGCGCCTTGCGCATTGCCCAGAGCTTCTCTGTGTTGTTCATCGCACCGACCCTGCCCTGCCGTCGCGATAGCTTCAGCTCAAGCCAACAGCATGGCCGACACCATGACCGTGCAGTGCACGACCCACCGCGTTGCCCTGGAGACGCTTCATGAGTCTGCACCCATTGTTCGAAAAGGCGGAACCCGACGAGGCAGAAATGATCGCGGAGATGACCGACATCCTCGGCCGCAAGATGCAGCGTGACTATGCCGTCGGGTCGACTTTGCGCGATGCCCATCCCAAGACTTTGGGATTGCTGCGTGGAAAATTTCTTGTGGAACCTAATTTGCCAGAGGCGCTGCGTGTCGGCCTGTTCAGCAAGCGGCGCCGTGTCGACTGCTGGGTACGCACCTCCAGTGCCAACGGGAAACCCCAGTCGGATGCCATAAAGGACGTGCGCGGCATCGCCATCAAGTTGATGGCCGCCGGTGGAAATGGCGGACCGGAGGACGCGTCGCTGGGCCAGGACTTCGTCCTGCTGAGCGCCCCGGTCATGCCGCTGGGCACCATCGCGTTGTTTCGCGATGCCGTGTACTACACCATCGAAAGCACGCCCCTTCTGCTGGCGGTGAAGCTGTTGATTACCGGCAAGGTGGGCAGCTTTCTGAGCTTGTTTTGGCTGCGCTGCAATCCGACATCTCCGCTTGATATCCGCTATTGGAGCACCACGCCGTACCGCTTCGGTCCTGACCGGGCGGTGAAATATTCTCTGTTGCCAACTTCCGGGCACCGCAGCAAGATGCCGAAGAAGCCCGGTGACGCGTATCTGACTGATGCCATGCGCGCGCATCTGCGCCAACACGAGGCGACATTCGATTTCTGTGTACAGCTGCGCCAGGACGGCATGCCGATCGAGGACGCTGCGGCGCCTTGGGACGAGAGCCGATCGCCCTTCGTGAAAGTGGCCACGCTGCATATTCCGATTCAGAAATTTCATACCAGACAGCGCCAGCAACTCGCCGAGTCACTGTCGTTCTCGCCAGGCAACGCGCTGCCTGAGCATGCACCTCTGGGCGGACTCAATCGCGCGCGCGTCATCATCTACGACATGCTGTCGAAGCTCAGACATCAACGTGATGGACGCGCGAACCTGATTTGAGCAGTTAGCTGCCGTAGCGTTCGTTGGCGAACAGAGCCAACACTGGCGGCTGTCTATTGTGCACGCACCCACCGCAGACGGAGCACAAGATGAACTACGAAGAGCGCGACACACTAGGCATGCATATCGTGAAGCAGAACGGCGGCCTCGGCCCCGATACTCGGCACGGTCCCGGCCCCGAATTGATGGGAGCCAACACGCTGATCGGGAACGTCGTGGTCAATCAGCAGGACGAAGACATTGGAGACATCAAGGAAATCATGCTCGACGTCCGAACCGGACGGGTCAGCTACGCCGTGCTGGCGTTCGGCGGCTTCCTCGGAATGGGCGAAAAGCTCTTCGCTGTGCCCTGGCAGGCACTGCAACTCGACACCGTCAACAAGCGCTTTGTGCTGAACGTGGTCAAGGAGCGGCTGGCGACTGCACCTGGATTCGACAAGGCGCATTGGCCCGATATGGTGGATGCAACCTGGCAGCAGGCTATTCACGACTACTACGGCACCAAGCCCTATCCGATCGCAACGCCGCTCTGAAGCTTCGCCCAGCGGGCTTGGCCAACTGAACCAAACCCGCTGGACATCGTCAATTGCTGCGCAGCGCCCACCCACAAGAGGCAAACGTTATGACCACGTACCCCATCGCCGTTGTGATCGGCAGCCTGCGCCGTGATTCATTCAATCGCAAGCTGGCCACGGCCATCGCCCGTATGGGGCCGACCGAGTTCAACTTCAAGCCGGTCGAGATCGGCGATCTGCCGCTCTACAACCAGGACGACGATGCCGCACCAGCAGCTTGTGTCGTCCGTCTGAAATCAGAAATTTCAGCGGCTCGAGGCGTGCTGTTCGTCACGCCCGAGTACAACCGGTCGATTCCCGGTGTGCTGAAAAATGCCATCGACCATGCCTCGCGTCCCTATGGCAAGAGCACATGGGCCGGCAAACCAGCCGCGACCATTGGCGCTTCGGTCGGAGCTATCGGCACATCCCTTGCACAGCAGCACTTGCGCAATATTCTTGCCTATCTCGATATGCCCACGATGGGCCAACCGGAGGCATTCATTCATGCCAAGGAAGGGTTGTTTGACGAGGCTGGCAATATCGGCGAGGCCAGCCGAAAATTCTTGCAGACCTGGATGGACAGTTACGTCGCCTGGGTAAAGCTGCATGCGAGTGCCGCGCAGGAGTCCGCGTGAGAAACATCCAGGCGGGTTCGCGACTGGGGTTGACGATCGGGTATCTGGATTCGTCGGTCAAGCAAGGCGCGACGATCGACGTCGCGCCGCCGGCGTCGGCGCCCGGTCTCGAACAATCAAACTGGGATATCGGCTCGAACGGATCGCGCTGTGGATGCGCTCAGCCAATGGAAGTGGCGGGCTATTCGCTCGTGACGGATACGACTGCCGTCGGTTTCGCGCAGCTTCACAGTCGTGTGATTGCGCTTGAGAACCTCGTCATCACCCTGCTCGCCGATGCCACACCGCAACAACTCGATCTCGCACGCGCAATGGCCCAGTACATCTCGCCCCGGGATGGCGCGGTGCCCCATCCGCTGACGATTCAAGCGGCAGAGCTGATGGTTCAGTTGGTGGATCGTGCCGATCACTTTGGCACTCGACCACTTGATCGACCGTGAAGACCGGACATCGACGCGAAGTCCTGACCACGATGAATTGCGCAACTACGTGAAGCCACGGCATCGCGAGAATCGGTGGGACTGGCATTTTCCAGAAGCCGCGCACCGCCCCCACGCGCGCCCGCATGGCGCATGCCCAATCAGTTCATGGCAAGGAATTCGCCGGCCTGAACCTCCGCACCAGCGCGTACCTGATCGGCAAGATGTCGATAGCGCGGTCCTGCATCACCAGGTTCAATAGGCGATAGCAGTTTTCGCCGCTCGACAACGATTTCGCCGGCACCGACATGTGCCGATTCTTGGTTCTGGACGTGCTCTATCAACGCCTGGTTCAGCCGACAAAAGCCCGAGGAGCCGATAAAACGTCGTCACCATCATTCGAACATTTTGCAGGCCGATTGTGCGGTGGAGCCAGACTAGAGACCGTGCCGTTGCGCGCTGGTACGGGTCTCTGAATCACTGGAATCAGCACGAACGAGCGCCACCCGAAATTCCTCGAGAGTTCGACCTGCGGTCCCGGCCATCCTGTTGCCGAACGCGCCGTCGACGCGCTGGATTCGATCGCATACTGGGCGCACAATGCCCCGCTCAGTCGCGGCGGTGCGGCAGCGAACAGACACTGCACTTTGCCGCACCCACAGTGTCAGCGAAACTATCACCGACCCTCGCCGATGCCGCGCCGCGCTGCGCGATGATCGCCGCGAACACGGGCGAATCTGCGACTCCAACCGAGAGGAGCATGAAGATGCAGATTGGCATGATCGGCCTTGGCCGCATGGGATCCAGCATGATCACCCGGCTGCTGCGTGGCGGCCATGACTGCGTAGTCCATGACCGCGACCGCGATCGCGCGACGCCTCTGGTTGCGCTCGGCGCAACCGACGCCGCATCACTGCAGAAATTTGTAGACGTGTTGAAGGCACCGCGCGCGGTCTGGCTGATGGTGCCTGCAGCTGCTGTCGATGACGTGCTCGAACAACTGACGCCTTTGCTGCAATCTGGCGACATCGTCATCGACGGCGGCAACTCGCACTACCACGACGATCTGCGCCGCGCGGCGGCCCTGGCGGATGCGCACATCGCCCACGTGGACGTCGGCACAAGCGGTGGCATCGCCGGCCTGGACCGCGGCTATTGCCTGATGATCGGCGGCAGCAACACGTCGGTGCAACATCTCGCTCCGATATTCGTGACGCTCGCACCTGGGCCCGATGCGGCGGCGGCGACACCTGGGCGCCGCACAAACAGCAGCACTGCCGACCAGGGTTGGCTGCACTGCGGGCCGCACGGCGCCGGCCACTTCGTCAAGATGGTCCACAACGGCATCGAGTACGGGGTGATGGCCGCCTACGCCGAAGGGTTGAACATTCTGCACCACGCGAATGTCGGCCTGCGCGACCATGCCGTCGACGCCGAAACGACACCTTTGCGCGAGCCCTCGCACTACCAGTACCAGATGGACCTGCCGGAGATCGCCGAGGTCTGGCGCCGCGGCAGCGTGATCGGGTCCTGGCTGCTGGATCTCACCGCCGCAGCGCTGGCGGACGACGCCACACTGGCCGGCTACGAAGGCCGCGTATCGGACTCCGGCGAAGGTCGATGGACGGTGCAGGCGGCCATCGATGAGGCGGTGCCGGTCCCGGTCTTGAGCGCAGCGCTCTATGCCCGCTTCGGTTCGCGCGGTGAAGCGGACTTCGCCAACCGCGTGCAATCGGCCATGCGCCACCAGTTTGGCGGGCATGTCGAGAAGATGGCCGATCACGCGCCGGCCCGGCAGACAAAATGATCTCGGCTGCGACCGAACCGCGCAAGCCCTCGGCCGACGCCCTGGTCGTTTTCGGCGCCACCGGCGACCTGGCGTACAAGAAGATATTTCCAGCGCTGTACGCGATGTGCCGGCGTGGCGCACTGAAGGTACCGGTAATCGGCGTAGCCTCATCGAAGTGGGACATCGAGCAGTTCCGCGCGCGCGCGCGCGAAAGTGTCGAAAAAACGTGCAGAGTGGTCGACACACGCACTCTGAACCGGCTTCTGTCAGCACTGCAATACGTCAGCGGCGACTACAAGGACGCGGCCACCTTCGATGCGCTACGGCTCGCCCTGCGTGACGTGCAGCGCCCGGCGTTCTACCTCGCCATTCCGCCGACACTATTCCCAACGGTCATCCACGGCCTAAAAGCCGTCGGCATCGCCGAAGGCGGACGGGTGATTGTCGAAAAACCGTTCGGCCGCGACCTGGCCTCCGCGCGCGAACTAAACCGTGTCGCGCTGGACGCCTTCCCTGAGGACGCCATCTTTCGCATCGATCACTTTCTGGGCAAGGAAGCGATCATGAATCTCCTTT
>JAYSZM010000157.1:0-37711 GCA_043738015.1 Lysobacterales bacterium | reverse complement strand
GCGGTGGCCGAGAACTGGCCCTTGGTGAGGCCATAGACGCCGTTGTTCTCGACGATGTAGACCATGTTCACACCGCGCCGCATGGCATGGGCGAACTGACCCAGGCCGATCGAGGCTGAATCGCCGTCGCCCGATACCCCCAGATACAGCAGATCGCGGTTGGCCAGGTTGGCTCCGGTGAGGACGGACGGCATCCGGCCGTGCACTGTGTTGAAGCCATGCGAGGCGCCGAGGAAATAATCCGGCGTCTTCGAGCTGCAGCCGATGCCGGAAAGTTTTGCGACACGGTGCGGTTCGACATCCATTTCCCAGCAGGCCTGGATGATGGCGGCGGAAATGGAATCGTGGCCGCAGCCGGCGCACAGGGTGGAAATCTTGCCTTCGTAGTCACGGCGGGTGTAGCAGACCTTGTTCTGGGTCAGCGAGGGATGATGCAACTGGGGCTTGGCGACGTAGGTCATGGCGTGGCGGCCTTGTTCGGATGCAGCTGTACGACTTTCATCGCGTCGGCTTTTTCACCGATGGCGCGGGCAATGAAACGGGCGGTGATCGGCGTGCCGTCGTAGTGCAGCACGGCCGGCAGACGATCGGGACTGAATTCAAGTTCGTTGATCAGCATGCCACGCAACTGCGCGTCGCGATTCTGTTCAACAACGAAGACCTGATCATGCGCTTCGATGAAGGCGCGCACGCTGTCGGGAAAAGGAAAGGCACGAAGGCGCAGCGCATCGACGTGCACTTCAGCCGCATCGAGTGCGTCCAGCGCCTCGCTCATCGCAGGACTGGTCGAACCGAAATAGATGACACCAAAGCGCGTCGCTTCACGCGCATTGCGCGCCACCGGTTGCGGCACCAAAGACTTCGCAGTCTCCAGCTTTTTCAACAGTCGCTGCACGTTGTAGACATAATCGGGACCAGCCTCCGAATAGCGGGCGTAGGCATCCTTGGTGGTACCGCGGGTGAAAAAACTGCCCTTGCTCGGATGTGTGCCGGGCCAGGTCCGGTAAGGAATTCCGTCACCGTCGACATCGAGGTAGCGACCGAAGTCGCGCCCGCTCTCAAGCTCCTCGGCGGTCATCACCTTGCCGCGGTCGTATTCCCTGGACTCATCCCATTCGAACGGCGCGCAGAGCCGCTGGTTCATTCCTATATCAAGATCGGTCATAACGAAAACGGGCGTCTGCAATCGATCGGCCAGATCAAACGCCTGCGCTGACTGATCGAAGCACTCGCGCGGATCTTCCGGAAACAGCAGGATATGCTTGGTATCGCCATGCGAAGCATAAGCACAGGAAATCAGATCGGCCTGTTGCGTGCGCGTCGGCATGCCCGTCGAGGGCCCGCCGCGCTGGACATTGATGATGGTCACCGGAATCTCGGCCATATAGGCCAGACCAATGAACTCGGTCATCAGCGAGACGCCCGGTCCTGAGGTCGTGGTGAATGCACGGGCACCATTCCAGCCAGCGCCAACCACCATGCCGATGGATGCGATTTCGTCTTCTGCCTGGACCATCGCATAGCGGTTCTTGCCGGTCTCGGGATCCACACGCAATTTCTGGCAGTACTTCTGGAATGCTTCGGCCAACGAAGACGAAGGCGTGATCGGATACCAGGCACAGACCGTGGCGCCGCCGTAGACGCAGCCGATCGCAGCAGCGGTATTGCCATCGACAAAGATGCGATCACCGACGCCATCGCCTGCCTGCACCTTCAAGCCGATTTTCGGCAGATGCTGGCTGGCGTAGTCGCGACCGAGATGCAGCGCCTTGAAGTTGGAGTCGAGCAACTTCTCCTTGCCCTTGTACTGCTCGGAGAACAGCTTCTCGATGACCACCGGATCGATATCGAGCAGGACCGACAGCGCGCCCACGTAGATGATGTTCTTGAACAGCTGGCGCTGGCGTGCCTCGCTGTAGGTCGCATTGCAGATTTCCGTCAATGGCATGCCAATGACGGTGATGTCGGTGCGAAAACGCGAAGCTGGCAGGGGCTTGCTGTTGTCGTAGAAAAGATAGCCACCCGGCTCGATTTCCTTCAGGTCCTGGTTCCAGGTCTGCGGATTCATCGCCACCATCAAATCGACGCCGCCGCGACGGCCGAGATAGCCAGCGCCGGTCACCCGGATTTCATACCAGGTCGGCAGCCCCTGGATGTTCGAAGGAAAAATATTGCGCGGACTGACCGGCACACCCATGCGCAGGATCGCCTTGGCGAACAACTCGTTCGCCGACGCCGAACCCGAGCCATTGACGTTGGCGAACTTGACCACGAAGTCGTTGACCGTGGCCAACGGTGCCGGCTGGGTAGCGGACTGCAATTGCGCGTTCATGCAGCGCTCCGCTGCGGGAGGCTGCCGCAACCCCTGTCTGCCTTGCTGGTTTCATAGAGAAATTTCTGCATATCCCAGGCCCCGGTTGGACATCGCTCGGCGCAGAGCCCGCAGTGCAGGCAGACATCCTCATCCTTGACCATTACCCGGCCGGTCTTTACGTTTTCGGACACGTACAGGTCCTGACTCACGTTCAATGCGGGCGCCGTGAGTTGCTTGCGCAAGTCGGACTCATCGGCGTTGAACACGAAGCTGATGCTGTCCATCGGACAGATATCGACACAGGCATCGCATTCGATGCAGGCATCCTTGATGAAGACCGTCTGCACATCACAATTGAGACAGCGCGCCGCCTCTTTGCAAGCTGTCGCGATATCAAAGCCGAGTTCAACTTCGACCTTGATGCTCTTGAGCGTTATTTCCTTGGGCGCCCAGGGCACCGCATAGCGTTCGTCACCAGCGATCTCGTTGTCATAGCTCCATTCGTGGATGCCCATCTTCTGCGACATCAGGTGCACCATGGGCGGAGGCCGCTGTTGCACGTCTTCGCCGTTGAGCATGGCGTGAATGGAAACCGCGGCCTCGTGTCCGTGCGCGACGGCCCAGATGATGTTCTTCGGACCAAACGCGGCATCGCCGCCAAAAAAGACCTTGGGATGGGTCGACTGGAACGAACTCTGATCGACCACTGGCATATGCCATTCATCGAAGGCGATACCAATGTCATTCTCTATCCAGGGAAAGGCATTCTCCTGGCCGACTGCGATCAGCACGTCATCGCATTCAACCAGCACATCGGGCTCGCCGGTCGGCACCAGGCTGCGCCGACCACGCGCATCGCGTTCGGCGCGGACTTTCTCGAAGGTCATTCCGACCAGGCGCCCGTGCCGATGCTCGAAGGCTTTAGGCACCATGAAGTTGAGGAAGGGAATGCCCTCGTGCATGGCATCTTCCTTCTCCCACGGCGACGCCTTCATCTCTTCGAAGCCGGAGCGGACGATGACCTTCACCTCTTCGCCGCCAAGCCGGCGCGCCGAACGACAGCAGTCCATTGCGGTATTGCCGCCGCCGAGCACGATCACGCGGCGACCAATCTGTTCGATGTGCTGGAACGACACCGACGCCAACCAGTCGATACCCAGATGGATGTTTCCGGCAGCCTCGCGACGACCCGGCAGATCAAGATCACGTCCACGCGGAGCACCCGATCCGACGAACACCGCGTCGTAGCCTTCGGCCAGCAAGGCCTTCAGGGAATCAATGCGCTGGCCGCCGCGAAACTCGACACCGAGATCGAGGATATAGCCGGTCTCCTCATCGATCACCGACTCGGGCAGACGAAATCGCGGTACCTGGGTGCGCATGAAACCACCCGCCTTGGGATCGGCGTCGAACACGGTGACCTGATAGCCGAGTGGCGCGAGATCGCGCGCAACGGTGAGCGATGCAGGTCCGGCGCCGACACAGGCCACGCGCCGACCATTGGCGGCAGCTGGCTTGGGCAGGCGGGCACGGATATCGTTCTTGTTGTCGGCGGCGACGCGCTTGAGCCGACAGATGGCTACAGGCTCGGGCTTTTCACCATTGTTCTCTTCGACACGTCCGCGCCGGCAGGCAGGCTCACAGGGGCGATCACAGGTACGTCCAAGGATTCCGGGGAAGACATTGGAATACCAGTTCACCATGTAGGCATCGTCATGGCGGCCGGCTGCAATCAGCCGGATGTATTCGGGAACGGGTGTATGCGCCGGACAGGCCCACTGGCAGTCGACCACCTTGTGGAAGTATTCCGGATTCCCGATATCAGTTGGACGCACAATTCCCTCCCAGGTTTGATGCACGACGGCGCTCAGCGCCCGCCGAGCATAGCCAATGCAGCTGCCGAGGTGTAGGAGCTCCGTCGCAGTGACTGGCGCGGTTCCCGGCTGTATGGGCACGTCGATCCCCAAGCGCGGAAGCGTTGGGACGCGCGTTGCCGATTCCCGCTTGGACAGGCTATATAGTCCGGCTTCTGCCAACCGGTGCTGCCATGCCTCTGTCCATCCGCCCCGCTCATGCCGACGACACCGCATTGATTCTGCAGTTCATTCGCGAATTGGCCGAGTACGAGCGACTGCTCGACCGCGTCGTTGCAACCGAGAACGAACTGCGCGAAGCCTTGTTCGGTCCCGTTGCACGCGCTGAAGTGCTGATCGCTGAGATGGATGGCACTGCGGCCGGGTTTGCCCTGTATTTCCACAACTTCTCGACCTTCGTCGGCCGCGCCGGGCTGTATCTCGAGGACCTGTTCGTACGTCCCGAATTTCGAAGTCACGGTGTCGGCAAGGCCCTGCTGATCGAACTGGCCAGGATTGCAGTGGCGCGCCGCTGTGGCCGGTTCGAATGGGCGGTGCTCGACTGGAACGAACCGGCGATCGGCTTCTATCGCAGCCTGGGCGCGCTCGCCCAAGACGACTGGACCGTCTTCCGCCTCGAGGGCGAGGCACTGATGAGTATGGCAAAGCGTTGAGCCGCCAGCCCGGCTTTGCTCTTAGCCGCCACGAGCACAGGCTCCAGCCCCCTGCCGTTAGACCCTTGGAAAGCTTCGCGCCAGCAATTATCGTGGATGTTCAATCACGAGGGTTTTGATCATGCGACAGACGTTCAAGAGACTGGCCTATTTGGCCGCCGCGTCCGCCCTGAGCTTCGGCCTGGTGGCCTGCGGCGATAAGGGCGGTGGCCAGACGGAAACATCCGCAGCCGCGAACACCGTCGCTGAGATCGCGCGACCGAGTCGCCAATACAGCATTGAAGAGTTCATCGAAAGCACCAGCATCGGCGGCGCCTATTTTTCGTCCGACGAAAGCCGCATCCTGTTTTCTTCGAACAAGACCGGCGTATGGAATGTCTATTCGATGCCGGTCGCCGGCGGCGAGTGGGCGCCGGTCACCCGATCGGAAACCGATAACGCCTACGCGGCCGGAACTTTTCCCGAGGATGACCGCGTCTTTTTCACGCGCGACAAGGGTGGCAACGAGCTCTCGCATCTGTACGTGGTTGGATCCGATGGTGTCGAGAAGGATCTGACGCCGGGGGACAACCTGCGCGCCGATCTGATTGGTTTCAGCCACGACTACAAGCACTTCTATGTGGCGAGCAACGAACGTGATCCGCGTTTCTTCGATCTCTACCGCTACGGTAGCAAGGACTACCAGCGCGAACTGATCCTGAAGAACGACGAGGGCTACGATCTCGGACCGATTTCCAATGACGGTGTCTGGATTGCACTTGGCAAGACCAACACGACCAATGACTCCGATCTCTACGCCCATAATCTCAAGGACGGCCAGCATGTTCTGGTGTCCAAGCATGAGGGCCAGGCCAATTTTTCTGGGCAGGATTTTTCCACCGATTCGATGTGGCTTTACTACACCGCCAATGACAGCGGAGAATTTGCCGAGTTGCGCCGGGTCAGCCTGAGCGACTGGAGTCACGAGAGTGTGCTCAAGGCGGACTGGGATGTTCAGTACTCCTACTTTTCGCGTAACGGCAAGTATCGGGTGGCCGCCATAAACGAAGACGGCAGTACCCAGGTGTTCCTGTACGACGGAGCGACCGGCGCCGAAATCCCGCTTCCCGAACTACCCGCCGGCGAGATTCGCGGTCTGGTGATCGCGCGCTCCGAGCAGCGCGTCGCCTTCTATGTCAATGGTGACCGTCAGCCCAACGATCTGTACGTACTGGACTTCAATTCAGCCCCCAAACAGCTCACACGATCGCTCAATCCAGCCATCGATCCCGCTGACCTGGTCGATTCGACCGTGGTCCGATTCGAGAGCTTCGACAAGATGTCCATTCCGAACATCCTCTGGAAACCGCATCAGGCCACTGCCGCACAGCCCGCGCCCGCCTTGGTTTGGGTGCATGGCGGGCCAGGTGGTCAGACAACGCGCGGGCACAGTGCCTTCATCCAGTATCTGGCCAATCATGGTTATGTCGTGCTTGGCATCAATAACCGTGGCAGCTCGGGCTATGGCAAGACCTTTTTCGCTGCCGACGATGGCAAGCACGGCCGCGAGCCGCTATGGGACACGATCGCGGCCAAGAACTATCTGCAGAGTCTCGATTACGTGGCTGATGACCAGATCGGCATTATCGGCGGCAGCTACGGTGGCTACATGACCCTGGCCGCCCTCGCCTTCCAACCGGAAGAGTTCGCGGTCGGCGTCGACATTTTCGGCGTGTCCAATTGGCTGCGCACGCTGGAGAGCATTCCACCGTACTGGGAAAGCTTCCGCGAGGCGCTGTACCAGGAGATCGGTAACCCAGTCACGCAACGCGACTTTCTGATCGAGACTTCGCCGGTGTTCCATGCCGACAAGATCACCAAGCCGCTGATGGTGCTGCAGGGCGCCAACGACCCGCGGGTGATCAAGGCCGAGTCCGACGATATCGTCGCCGCACTGCAGAAGAGTGGTGTTCCGGTCGAGTATGTCGTGTTCGCCGACGAGGGTCATGGCTTCAGCAAGAAGCCGAACCAGATTGAAGGTTACGGCAAGGTGCTCGCCTTCCTCGACAAGTATCTGCGCAAGCCGCAACCGGCTGTCGCCCCCTGATACTCCGCTGGAACATGTCGGGCCATTGCGGCCCGGCATGGATAGATCCGAAACAGGCTGCGCCGGCGATGATTACTGCCGGCGCAGTATCTGGAAGTTCGCTCAGGCCTTGCGGAACTTCAGCGTCATCCGATCCGACTCGCCGATCGCGTCGTACTTGGCGCGATCAAACGAGGGGTCGTTGGCCTCTGCGCCTTCACTGTACGGGCGTGTGCGCGCGCTCGGCGGCAGCGTCCAGACGCCGAACGGATGGTCCTTGGTATCGGCCGGATTGGCATTGATTTCCGAACTGGCCTCCAGGGTGAACCCGGCCTTCTCGGCCAGTGCGACCACGGCGGACTGCATGACGTAACCTGAGCTGGTGCCGGTCAGCGGATTGGCCGGATCAGTGCCTTCATTCGCGCGATGCTGTTCCAGCGCAAGGATGCCGCCGGGCTTGAGCGCCTGATGAAAGTCGGCAAACATCTTTTCGGCTACTCCACCGTTGACCCAGCCGTGGGTGGAACGCGCGGTCAGGATGAAATCAAAGGTCGCCGCCGGGAGCGGAGCCGACTTGCCGCCAAAATTGACCAGGTTCACCGTGCCATAGACCTCGGGCTTGGCAGCGAAGCGTGCGGCAAATTCTGCGCGTCCGGCCCGCGCACCTTCCGAGATTTCCGGATTGTCCAGATCAGCAGCAGTGGCATGGAACACGCCACCCGTGGCATGCGCATAGGGCGCAAGAATTTCAGTCCACCAGCCGCCGCCCGGCTGCACTTCGAGGATGGTCATGCCCGGCGCCAGGCCCCAGAACGCGAGCGCCTCGGCGGGATGCCGGTAGGCATCGCGACTGCGATCATCGGCACTACGCCATTCGCCAGTCACCGCAGCGGCAATGGCTGAGCCGGTTTCGGCCGCAGGTGAGATGGCAACGGCAGGTGCCGCCGGTTCGGCAGGCGTCACCGGCGGCTCTGGCGACTTCGAACACGCCGCCATTGCGAGCGTCAGTGCGAGCAGGGAAATATTCAGACGTACATCGGACATGGGACTACTCCTCAGGGGTCGGCATGAAGCCGGAATTGCAACAGAACAGTGATACCCGGCGTGGCGCCGATGCGTCAACCCATGCCAGAAGTCATGGTCTGCACACCGGGCCCCATCAGCGCGGCGAAGTGGGGCCCATCAGCGCGTTGACGCGTGCTAGATCCGCTTCGGTGTCGACGCCGGCGGGGAACAGCTCGGGGGTCTCGGCGATCGCAATCGCGAAGCCGGCCTCGAGTGCGCGCAGTTGTTCGAGTGATTCGATCTGTTCCAACCGTCCCGGTGGCATCGCCGCGAGCGTTCGAAGAAATCCGGCGCGGTAAGCATAGATGCCGATATGTCGAAGGTAGTGCACGCCGGACGGTAGCCCCGTGGGGTCCGCCGCGACGGCATCGCGGGCGTGGGGAATGGCCGCCCGACTGAAATAAATGGCCTGGCCCGCAATGTTCATGATGACTTTGACGCAGGCCGGAGCATGCAATTCCTCCGCGCTCAGGATCGGAGTGCACAGCGTCGCCATCGGCGCATTCGAGCCGGCGAGCAGCTCGGCGACTGCACGAATTCCCGCGGCCGGGGCCAACGGTTCGTCGCCCTGCAGATTGACCACGATCGTCTCATCGCTCCAGCCGCGAAGCGCGGCGACTTCGGCCAATCGGTCGGTGCCAGACAGGTGCCCGGCGGCAGTCATGCAGACCTCGACGCCACTGCCCGCCAGGGCTTGGGCAATGCGCTGATCGTCGGTAGCGACAATCACCGCACGTGCTCCGGCCTGCAGCGCCCGTTCGGCAACATGCTGGATCATCGGCCTACCGCCAATCAGGCGCAGCGGCTTGCCCGGTAGACGGGTGGACGCGAAGCGCGCGGGGATGGCGACGACAAATTCAGCTGTCATGGAGCGGGAATGCGCAGACGGCAGAGTTGGGCATGGAGGGATTCAATGCAGGAAGGCGGCAGCTCGATTTCGATCGGCACAGCATAAAGCCGTTCGTGGGTATGGCGTGCCACCTTGACCGCGTCTTTTTCGGTGACCAGCACCAGGAGTTCGTCGTCGAATCTGAGCTCGCTGCCATCAAACTTGTGGTGATCAGGCCAGGCGTGACGGCGAACCCGGATGCCCTGTGCCTCCAGCATCAGGAAGAAGCGCTCGGGATTGCCGATGCCGGCGACGGCGTGTACTTCGCAACCGCGCAGCGCATCCAGGCGCAGAGCACCCGCGACACCGCCAACGCGAACCAGATCGCCAGGGCGCACCGTCATCGCCAGTTCGCCTGCGCCCGCTTGGCCGCCATTGACGATGCACAGGTCGACGCGCTCGGCACGCTCGACCGGCTCGCGAAGTGGTCCGGCAGGCAGCAGCCGGCCATTGCCAAAACGACGCTCACCGTCGATCACAAGAATCTCGACATCGCGGCCCAATGCCCAATGCTGGAGGCCATCGTCGCTGAGCAGCACATCGCAGCCGACCTGTTGCAGCAGGCGGCCCGCTGCCACGCGCTGCTTGCCGATGGCGACCGGCGCGCCACTGCTTTGACTGAGCCAGACGGGTTCGTCGCCGTATTCCTCCGGACTGGCCGTTGATGGCAGCAGTGCGACGCCGCGACGATGGCTGCGATACCCCCGTGACAGTATTCCGGGTTTCCAACCGCGCTCACGCAAAGCCACCGCCAGCGCAGCAACCAGTGGGGTTTTACCAGTACCACCGACGGTAAGATTGCCGACCACGACCACCGGGACCGACAGGCGCAGGCTCCGCCACCAACCCCAGGCATAGAGCCTTCGCCGCAACTGCAGCAGCGCGGCATAGACACGTTCCAGCCCGCTGAGCCAAACGGGAACCGGCGCACCCTGATACCAGCGCGCACTCAACCATTGCTCAAGTCGGCCGCGCAACCCGTTCATCCCTCTGCGGCTTCACGGAACTGCATGCCATGCAATTGCGCGTAGGTACCCCCACGCGCGAGCAGATCCGGGTGCCGGCCTACTTCAACGATACGGCCAGCTTCAAGCACGATGACCTGGTCGGCATGCTCGATCGTCGACAGCCTATGCGCGATCACCAGAGCAGTGCGACCGACCAGGATGCGGTCCAGTGCCTGCTGGATCAATCGTTCCGACTCGGTATCGAGTGCCGATGTGGCTTCGTCAAGAATCAACACGGGCGCGTTCTTCAGAATGGCGCGTGCTATCGCAAGACGCTGCCGTTGACCACCGGACAACAATACACCGCGATCACCGATGCGGGTCTGCATACCCTCGGGCAGTCGTTGGATGAATTCGAGCGCGTTGGCCGCCGCAGCCGCGGCTTCGATCTCCGCCGGACTGGAACTGGCGAGCGCGCCATAAGCGATATTGGCCGCGATGGTATCGTCGAACAGCACGACGTTCTGGCTGACTACAGCGATCTGGCGACGTAGATCGTGCAGCCGATACTCGGTAAGCGGCACGCCGTCGAGCAGGACCCTTCCGGTGTTTGGCTCATAGAAGCGCGGCAGCAGACGCAGCAAGGTGCTCTTGCCGCTGCCGGAGCGCCCGACGATCGCGGTCAGGCTGCCGGCCGGCACGTCCAGCTCGATGTCGTGCAGTACACCGGGCTTGTCGTCCGAGTAGGCAAAGGAGACCGCCTCAAAGCGGATATCGCCGCGCACACGTTCCGTTGCGATGCTGCCTCGATCCAACTCCTCCGGCTCATCGAACACCTCGAATACACTGGTGGCGGCAGCAATGCCGCGCTGGGTCACTGTCTGCACATTGGTGACCCGCTTGATCGACGGCAGCATGGCCATCATCGCGCTGATGTGCGATACGAACATGCCTGCGGTCATGCCATCACTGACCGCGGCGCGACCGGCCACATAGACAATGGTGGCCAGCGCGCATGAGGCCAGGATCTGCACCACGCCCGAGCTGGTCGCCTGGGTCGCCACCACTTTGAGATTGAGCCGGAAATTGCCGCGTGCCAGTCGCGTGTAGCGTTCGATCTCATGACCGGCACCACCGAAAACCTTGACCGCCTCGTGTCCAGCGAGCGCCTCTTCAGAGGCATGCGCCATCGCTCCGTAGGCCAGCTGGATGCTCTGATTGATCCGTCGATAGCGACGCCCGATGACCGCGACGATCACTGCAATCACCGGCACCATGACCGCTACGGTGATGGTCAGCCGCGCACTCTGATAGAACATGACGCCGAGCAGGACCAGGATCGTCAGTGCCTCGGTCAACATGATCTTGATCGCGTCGCTTGATGCCTGCGCGACTTGCTCGACGTTGTAGTTGAGCCGCGAAACCATGGTCGCAGTGGACTCACGGTCGAACCATGACGAGGGGAGTCGCAGATACTTTGCCAACAGCTCGGTGCGCAGCGCTACCACAACGGAACGCCCGACGCGTGCCGAACCCACGTCAGCCAGAAATCCGGAGAGACCGCGGACGACGAAGATACCGACGATCGCGAACGGCAACCAGGCCAACATCGCAGCGTCGCGCTGAACAAAGGTGCCATCGACCATCGGCTTCATCAGGGCGGTAAACGCACCCGCCATCAAGGCTTCCCCGGTCATGCCGACGATCGCGATCAAGGCGATCGGCCAGTGCGGCCGCACATAGCGCAGGAGCCGGCGATAAGTGGCGATCCAGTCACCCGGATCGACCGCGGCCGGTTGTGGCGTAATCACTTCGCGCCCGCAGTCTTCGCCGGCACCGTGGCGATACTGAGTCGGCTGAAGCCAAGCTGGCCAAGCGCATCCATTGCGGTGACCACCGCTTGATGCGGTGTCTTGCCATCGGCGCGCAGGCTGATCGGGCGCTCACGATCATCGCCGGCAACCGCGCTCAGCCCAGCCTTGATCGTATCCACGTTGGGATTGATCACTTCGTTGGGCCCGATATAGGTGCGTCCTTCCGCGTCGATCAGCAGTGTGATCGCGTCCTGTTCGTTAGTGACCGGCTCGGCACTCGATTCGGGCAGGCTGACCCGCATCAGCGAGCGGTGATCGAAGGTCGCCGTCATCACAAAGAACATCAGCAAAGTCAACATCACATCGATCAGCGGAATGACGCTGATCTCGAAGTCGTCTCCCCCCGATCGCGGCGCGAATCTCATTTAACGACCCTGCGGGCCACTGCCGGCGTCGCCGGTTCCATTTCCAGGGAATCGACCAGGGCAATCACTTCACGTTCCATTTCGACACCCAGTTGCACCACCCTGCCCCGGAAGTAGCGGTGCATGATGTAGGCCGGAATTGCCACGCAAAGACCCGCTGCCGTGCAGACCAGGGCCTCGCCGATTCCGCCGGCCATCTGGTTGGCATCGCCAATGCCATGGGTCATCACCGCGAGAAACATGCGGATCAGCCCAATCACCGTTCCGAGCAGTCCGAGCAGAGGCGCAATCAGTGCAATCGTGCCGAGCGAGTTGAGGAATCGCTCCAGCCCGTGCATGGCGTGCCGGCCAGCGTCCTCGACACGCTCCTTCATCGCCTCACGACCAAGGTGCCGCACACGCAGTGCGGCAGCGAACACCTCCCCGAGCGGCGAAGTCTTGGCCAGTGCCTGCAGATGATTGTCGTCCAGCCGACGCGACTGCTGCGCCCAGGATTTCACTTCGGCTAGCAGGTGCGGCGGTAGGACTTCCTTTTTGCGTAGCGACCAGAACCGTTCGAGAACAATGGCGACGGTCAGGATCGCGGCGAGCGCGATCGGGATCATCGCCTTCCCGCCAGCCATTAACAGTTCCAGCACGCAATTTCTCCAGCGATCAGTCATTCCAGCGCGCATGATAGCCAATGCCGGTCGTATCCGGCGATAGCGCGGCGCCCGAGTCGTAGGGATGTAAGCCAGAAGCCCCAACTCAGCTCAGACCAGGCGGCAGCCAGCGCTCCGGGTTCCAGAAGCCGTCACGCCGCCAGCAACCGCGCTGATCGGCGCAATGTGGGTAGCCTCTGCACCAGGCGTGGCGGCAGGCCACCCCATAGAATTCAGGGTTTGGCTGCTTCCAAAGCGATTCGCGGATCCAGGTTTCGCGATGCTGAATCGGCATAGCGCCGGCACGCGCTGCGATCGATCAGCGCAGAAGATTCGCCGGCATCGCGTCGCTCAATCCGCTCGGCAAAGCCACTGGCTACGGGATGCGGCGTGATCAGGATATCGCAGTCGAGCTCCGCCACTCGCTTTAGCCCAGTTCGAAAGTCGCTGAGACGCTCCGGATGCCTGACGTCACTGTAACGGTAGGTTCCGGCGGCCATGGCAGTAAGACTGTCGGCCTACACGATGCTCAGACACTGCTCATTCTCACAACTGCGCCAGGCCCATGTGGTGCTGCCCGGCGTATGTCCCGGTGTCAGGTACGCGACGAGCGTATGTGCAGCGAGTGGAACCTGCTGGCCATCGACCAACTGGCTCACCTCAGGCACAGCGGCGAAGACAGCCGCCGAGCCATGCTGAGGATCATTGGCATCGTCGCCGCCCAACCGCAGGGCCTTGCGACTGGCCTCACTGGCAAACACCTCAGCGCCCGTTGCGCACGCCATCGCCGCGATGCCGCCCGCATGGTCAAAATGCGCATGCGAGTTGAGAATGATGCGGACATCTTCTACTCGAAAGCCGAGTTTGCGGATGCTGTCCTGGATCAGCTGTACATTCTCCGCCATCGACGCATCTATCAAGAAGCGCCGCATCGCGCCCGCCAAGTTCAGCATTCTTCGACGCAGTTCTCAGCCCCAGTAACGCGACGGGTCGAGCGACGCCCGATCAACATCAGGGCAATCGCCTCGGCCACCCAGTGACAGCAGCGCCCAAAGGCGCTGCTGCTGATTACATTGACCTGCGATGCGCGATCCAACGCAACTTCTGCGCCAGCCGCGACCAGGACGAGGGACGACCTCAGTAGCCTGAGTTCGTCATTCAGCCGATGCGTGCACGCTCGGCACGATCCCATGCTGCGCGCGTCGCCGGACGTGCCTGCGCCCAGTCGAGTTTTGACTCACCGCGGTAGCTGTCGAAGCGGCGTTGCAAGTCTGCTTCGGCTTGCTCAAACGACTGATCGGCGAGCTCGCCGCGCGCTTCGTAACCTGTCCGATAGGCGGGTGCGTAATCGTCATAGAGCCGACCACTGACGTAGTACGGCTCAGCACTGAAACGACCGCGCCAGTACAGGTCTTCTTCGGTGGGGTTCACCGACTCGCCCACAGCCTTACCCGCCAGGCCACCCGCGATCACGCCAACCACTGCGCCGACAAGGGTGCCAGCGGGGCCGGCAACTGCGGTTCCTGCCACGGCGCCGGCGACGGCGCCTGAGACACCCCCCAGACCGGTGCCAATCGGGTGCGCGCCGGTCGCGCCAGAGATCGGATCACGATTGGCCCGGTCCGCTTCGTCACGGGCAGCGGCCTTGGCGCTTTCAGAAAGATCGGTTGAATTATTCATTTGGATTTCCTCTGGTGGTGAAGTTGCGATCGACGCTACGCGATTGGCGAAAGCAGTCAGTCTGTAGTGACTCGATGCAGATCGCTCCGCATGCTGGATGTACAGCCGGGTGGGTTGGTGCGTGCGAACGGCTGCTGCGTAACATCGGATGGAGGCAAGCGGAGCGAACTTCCGTCACGCTTCTGCTGCCTGCTCGCATGCTGCGCCTCACCAAACGATGCGTCCGTGCGGACGCATACACACAAGGCGATTGCACCGCCGTCATTCAACGACAATCCGTTCTCAAGAACCTGCGTCCAGGCAAGCGCATGCGCATGCGCACAAGATTGGACGAACCGGTGAAATCTCGCGATCCGTCATGCAATCCGCCAGCGCCGCACTCAACCCCGATCAAGACGAGCAAAACTGAACAGCGCTGCGCAGGGATGACGCTTGCCTTGCAGTGCGTCGCGCAACAGTTCCGCTCCGATCTGGCTGTAGGTGATTCCATTGCCGCCATAGGCCATTGCAAAATGGACACGTGGGCCGTGCTGCTCGTGCGGACCGAAGAACGGCAGGCCATCCTCGGTTTCAGCAAAGGTGCCCGCCCATGAGAAAGCAATCCGTAAGGGAATCTGCGGAAACAGTTTCTGCACGCGCTTGAGCAACGTATTGGCCTTCTTGTTGACGCGTGCGTCGCGCCGCAGTGGGATGTCGAAGTTGTCATCTTCGCCTCCGACCAGCAGGCGTTCATCGGACGTGCGGCGCATATACAGATACGGCCGTGCCGATTCCCAGACGAGACTGTCGCGCAACACGCCCAACTGGCCGGGCAGCGGCTCGCTGACGAAGGCATAGCTGCTGCGATTCTTGGCCACGCGCTGCTCGAGCCACTGCTGGCATTCATATCCGGCAGCGAAGATCAACTGCTTGCAGCGAATGCTGACGCCTTGGTCGGTCGCGACCTCAACACCGCCGCGCACGCAGTCGAAGCGGGCAAGCGCCGTTCGGCCATGGACACGGCCACCACGAGAACGAACGCGCGCGAGCAGCCGATGCGCAAACTGGTACGGGTCGGTCTCGGCCGCGAGCTTGGTCAACAGCCCCACAGGCGCGCTGATGCCATAGCGGGCAAGCAGTGCGGAGCGATCCAGAATATCGAGCTTGAAGCCGTTCGCTCGGCGCAATGCTCCCTCTGCTTCCAGCCGATGTTTGTGGTACCAGCGGCTGGCAAAGTAAAGACTCTGCATCGGCTGGAACGAGACACCCTTCAACGACTTTGCCAGGGTCCGCAGACTGCCGATGGCATCGGCACATGCCCGGTAGGCGAGCAACGCATCCGCCTCGCCATAGCGGTCGCGCAACTCCTGAAGCTCGGTATCGATCTCGTATTGCAGCAGCGCCGTGCTTGCCGAAGTACTGCCCCAACCCGCTTCGCGGCGATCGATGACGCAAACATCCATGCCGGCACGGACCAGCTGATCGGCAATCAGGGCGCCGGTGATCCCCGCGCCTACCACGAGCACATCGCAGCGCACTGCCGCAAGCAATCTCGGATAGGACTGCAGCAAGCCGTTCTTGACGACCCAGAACGGCGAGCCGCTGCTCAGATCCACGGCAGTGCCGCTCGCGGAGCGGACCACATGCCTGGCTGCAGGCGCGGGCCCCTGGCATCGATGGGCCGGGCGCTGAGCAAAGTCAGAATGATGTCGCGGGAAAGAAGATGCAGGCCAGCAGGAAGCCCACGCCTGCCACGGCCATCAACCCATGCAGCACCATCAGCGGAACCGGCAACGGCAATTCCTTCCAATGAAACAGGAGATTCAGGGCGACCCCGCCGATGGCGGCGATCACCAACAAGCCCAAGGCTACCAGGGCCATTTTCGGGATACCGACAGTCAGAGCGGCGTAGATCAAGAGCGTCAGACCGGCGGCCGCCAGCAGTCCATGTCCCATCGCCAACCAGGCCGGCGGTCGCGGCGTGCCGTTGAATCGCATGCCCGCCATCAGCAGTCCACCGGCGGCGGCGATCCCGAACAGTGTCAGGGCTGCGCGCAACATCGTATCGGCTTCCATACTGGCTACTCCTGAGCGGCAATCAGTGTGCGCTTGGGCGCTCTGAAGCTCCGTTCGTTATCACACACAGCGCCAGCAAGCGCTAGTCCAACTGCGCCAAGGCGAGCATGGGCCAAGCACGGGGAGATACTTGAGGCAACGACCCTCTGGACAAGGAGCACGTGCCGTGTGGGACTTGTTCAGCTGCTCCCTAGGTTCCGACCAGCAGTTTCCCAGCCTTCCAACCGAGGGCTGCGGCGGCGAGCCCGAGCAGCAGGTTCATTGCCGAGATAATCAGCGCCAGGTCGATGCGACCCGCGCGCAGGTACTGCAATAGTTCGATGCCGAGCGCCGAGAATGTGGTCAAGCCGCCGAGAAAGCCGACCATCAGCAAACTGCGCCACAGCTGTGATTGCGGGCCGCGCAATTCGAGCCACGCGAGCAGCATCCCGGCCAGCAGGCAGCCAAGCACATTGACCGACAGAGTCGCCAGTGGCAATGCACTGAATGCACGAAGCCGGAACCACTCATTGGTCAGATGACGCAGCACCGCACCGCTGGCACCGCCCACAGCCACGGCGAGCACCTGGAGCGCGGGGCTCACGACGCGTCCCCCTGTTGCGCAGCCCTACGCAGAGCGCGTATCTCGTCCAGGCGTTGACGAATGCGCGCCTCAATACCCGCATCCACCGGTTGATAGTAGGTGCGCTCACCGAGTAACTCCGGAAAGCACTGCTGGCCGTAGGCGAGGCCGCCATCGACGTCGGGATCGTATTGATAGCCGCGCCCGTGTCCGAGCGACTTCATCAATGCCGTTGGCGCATTGCGCAGTGCCGGCGGAACCGGCAAGGAGCCATGCGCGCGCACGTCGGCCTGAGCCGCCTTGAAAGCGACATAGCTGGCATTACTCTTCGGCGCCATCGCCAGATAAACCGCGAATCCTGCCAAAGCCAGATCACCCTCCGGACTACCGAGGCGGTCATAGGTTTCCCAGGCCGCAATGGCGCGTTCGCCCGCAGAGGGATCCGCTAGGCCGACGTCCTCGATCGCCATCCGTGCGAGCCGTCGCGCCAGATAAGACGCGTCGCAGCCCCCATCGAACATGCGCGCGATCCAATACAGGGCCGCGTCGGGGTTGGAGTTGCGCACCGACTTGTGCAAGGCCGAGATCTGATCGTAGAACGCGTCCCCGCCCTTGTCGAAACGACGAACGCGATCGGCCAGCACCTGCTCGAGTGTCCGCGCATCGATCCGCCGATCATGCGCCAATTCAGCCGCGATCTCGAGCAAGGTCAAGGCGCGCCGTACATCCCCGTCAGCAGCGCGTGAAATCTGGTCGAGCGCGTCGTCGTCGATCAGCAACTCTGAACTGCCGAGACCATGCTCGTGGTCGAGCAGTGCGCGCTGCAGCGCGAGCACCAGGGCCGCTGGCGAAACTGCCTCCATCACGTGCACGCGGCAACGCGACAGCAGTGCTGAGTTCAACTCGAAACTTGGGTTCTCCGTGGTGGCACCCACGAACAGTATGCTGCCGCGTTCGATGTGCGGCAGAAAGGCATCCTGCTGGGCCTTGTTGAAGCGATGGACCTCATCAACGAACAGCACAGTACGCCGACCTTCGCCAAAGCGATGCGCCGCCTCGGCCAGAACGCCGCGTACCTCGGCGAGATTGGTCAGCACGGCAGAAAGAGAGACGTATTCGGCTTCGACGTAGTCGGCCAGCACCCGCGCAAGCGAGGTTTTTCCGCAACCGGGCGGTCCCCACAAGATCATCGAATGAACGCGACCGGCTTCAATGGCCAGACGCAGAGCGGCACCGGGTGCAAGCAATCGCGCCTGCCCGACGAAGTCGTCGAGGCGGCGCGGGCGCATGCGCTCAGCCAGCGGCTTCAGTGATTCCGGGGCAGTAAACAGTAAGCCGGATGGCGATGCAGTCATCGCTGCAGTTTGACAGATCAATAGACTGATCGTCGGCACTGCTGCCGAGCGAGCGCAACTCAATCGCCGATCGGATTGACCTCGGCCGCGCGGACCGGCTCGCCCACCACTTCCACCCCTTTGGGCGGAGTAAAGCGAAACGCATCCGCGGCGAGCTTGGGATTGCGCTCCCAAGCGGAGAACCGCCATTCGGTACGATTGTCGATCAGATCGACCATGACCATGCGTTCGGGACCTGAGACACCCATACCGATCCGCACCGCCTTGAAGGCGGGTTCCTCGGCGGTCGAAGTCAGCTCAAGCCATTCGAGGCCGGCGGCGGCAGGTAGCGCACGCGTCTTGAAATCGCGATCGAGCTGGGAGAGGTCGATCAATACCGTCAGCGGGCTCTGACTCTCCTCCTGCGACTGATTGCGCACCGTCACCTGCTCGAGATCGGGATCGTAGATCCAGACATTATTGCCATCGGCGACGATCAGTTCGGGGAAAGGCTCCAGGTATTCCCAACGGAACTGGCGCGGAGCACGCAGGGCCAGGGTGCCTTCTGACTCTTCCTGCACATCGCCATCGGGCGTGATGGTCAGCTGGCTGAACTTTCCGGACAGGCGATCGAGCCCCTTGGCAAAGCTTTCCATCCGCTCACGGGCGCTGTCAGCTTGCGCAGACGCGGCGCTGGCCATCAACAGGGCAAAACTCAGCAGTTTCAGTTTCATGGAAACGTTCCGGTAGGGGCTGCCAGCAGTCTCGCCCGTGTCGGCTGAATCCGCAATGACGCAAGCCTGCGGCGCAGCTGTCAGCCGATTGCCACCGCACCCACTGTCGGCGTGAGGCGCGAAACACGCGACAATGCGCGCCTGCCGCACGAGCTCCGACGCATGTACGCACTCGCCCGACCCTTTCTGTTTGCACTCGATGCCGAAACCGCGCATGGCCTCGGCCTGCGTGCCATTGAACTGGCCTATCGCAGCGGACTCAATCCCCTGGTCGCCAATCGTCGGCAGTCGCAGCCGGTGCAGGTTTTTGGTCTGGATTTTCCCAATCCGGTGGGGCTCGCCGCCGGTCTGGACAAGGATGGCGCGCACGTCGATGCGCTGGCCTCGCTTGGCTTTGGCTTCATCGAAGTTGGCACCACGACACCGAAGCCACAGGAGGGCAATCCGCGGCCACGCATGTTCCGCTTGCCGCAGTCGGAGGCGGTGATCAATCGGTTGGGCTTCAATAATCGCGGCGTCGACGCGCTGGTGCGCAACGTGGAGTGCGCGCGCTTCAGCGGTCCGCTCGGAATCAATATCGGCAAGAACAAGGACACACCCAACGAACAGGCCGTGGACGATTATCTGTTCTGCCTGCGCAAGGTCTACGCGCGTGCGAGCTATGTGACAGTGAACATCTCCTCACCCAACACCAGTGGTCTGCGTGACCTGCAATCAGCCGAGACACTGCGCCGGCTGGTCGCCACCCTGATCGACGCGCGCGCACAGCTGCAGATCCAGCACGGCAAACGCGTGCCCCTGCTGGTAAAGATCGCGCCCGATCTCGATGATGGCGAACTCGACGCGATGGCCGGCGTATTTCTCGACGAAGGCATCGATGGCCTGATCTGCACCAACACTACGTTGGATCGACCCAGCCTCGCCGGTCAGCGATTTGCCGACGAAGGCGGCGGTCTGAGTGGCCGACCGCTGTTCGCCAGGTCGACCAGCGTACTGTCCGGAATGGCCGCACGTCTGAACGGTCGGGTGCCTCTGGTCGGCGTCGGTGGCATCCTCTCTGGTGCCGACGCTGCCAGGAAAATCGAGTGCGGCGCTTCGCTCGTACAGTTCTACACCGGGATGATCTATCGCGGCCCAGCGCTCGTTGCCGAATCGGTAAGCGCGATTGCCCAGTTGCAGGCTTCAGCCCAGTGAGCAACCCCGAGCTGCGCGTCACCGCCGATGCAGACCTGCGTGCTCTCAACACGCTCGCGGTCGCGGCGCACGCGCGATATCTGGCTGAACTGAGCGATCCGGCAGGTCTGGCTGACCTGCTCGCCGAGCCCCGCTTTGCCGGGCTTCCGCTGCTTCCGGTTGGCGATGGCAGCAATGTGCTGTTCACCCGCGATTTTGATGGGCTGGTACTGCGGCTCAATCACGCGCAGATCCAGGTACTGGACGAGCAGGCCGATCAGGCCATGATCCGCGCCGAGGCCGGCGCCAGCTGGGATGGCCTGGTTACCTGGTCGTTGCAACACGGCTGGTCGGGGATCGAGAATCTCGCGCTGATCCCCGGTCGCTGCGGTGCCGCGCCGATCCAGAATATCGGAGCCTACGGCGTGGAACTTGCCGACGTACTGAAGTCCGTCGAGGTCTACGATCGCACCGAGCGCGCGTACACGGAGCTTGCAGCCGCAGACTGCGGCCTTGGCTACCGCGACAGTCTGTTCAAGCGGCAACCGCAGCGCTTTGTGGTGCTGGCGATTCGGCTGCGCCTGCAACGCGGCGCATCACCGCGCACGGACTACGCTGGCCTGCGCGAGGAACTTGTGGCAATGCAGGCCGATCAGCACAGCGCGCGCGATGTCGCCGAAGCCGTGCGACGCCTGCGCCGACGCAAATTGCCGCAGCCCGACGTACTTCCGAACGCGGGCAGCTTCTTCAAGAACCCGATGGTCGATCCGGACCTGGCCCAGTCACTGCGCGCCCGCTATCCGGCCATGCCGCAGTGGCCGACAGCAGGCGAACGCTACAAGCTCAGCGCAGCCTGGATGATCGAACAGCTCGGTTTCAAGGGGCGTCGTGTTGGCGATGCCGGCATCGCACCCGGACATGCCCTGGTTCTGGTCAATCACGGCAATGCCAGCGGAGACGCCTTGCTGGCCCTGGCACGTGAAGTGCAGGACGCCGTGTACGCACGATTCGGCGTCCATATCGAGCCGGAACCGCAGATCATCTGATTACGGGCTTGCCCAGGCCGACGCCGACCGATTGACTCAACGGCGCAGTCGGCACATCCTCTACCGAATTCCTCATGGGCGGCAACATGATTCGCCTCAAGGCTGTCGGTTATCTGTTTGCCTTCATCACACCGGCGCTGATGCCCATCGCCGTCTGGTTGATGGCGCGCGGTCTGCTCAGTGCCGATGCAGCGACGTGGTTTCCGCTGTTCTTCCTGTTCGTGCTGCTGCCGCTGGCCGATTACCTGATCGGCGCCGACGCCAGCAATGCAGACGAGATCGAGGCCGAGCGACTGCAGTTGCAGTCGTGGTATCGGGTACTGACCCTGGCCTGCCTGCCGATTCAGCTGATCCTCGTGTTCTGGTCGGCCGCCCAGTTCAGTGCGCTTCCGTTGACGGTGGTCGGCAAGCTTGGCTGGCTGCTGTCCCAGGGCGTAGTCAGTGGCGTGCTGGCAATCAATGTCGCGCATGAACTGATCCACAAATCCGGCCGACTGGAGCCCTACGCTGGCGGACTGCTGCTCTGCACGGTCAACTACTTCGGCTTCAAGATCGAGCATCTGCGCGGCCACCATGTGCACGTCAGCACACCGCACGACGCCTCATCGGCCCCGCTTGGCAGCCAGGTCTATGCCGTAGTGCCGCAGGCACTGTGGCGCAATACGCAGAACGCCTGGCGTCTGGAAGCCGATCGTCTGCGTCGACTCGGGCTCGGTGTGCTGCACTGGCGCAATGAGATGCTGATCTGGTCAGCGATGACTGCCTTGCTCGGGGGCCTGGTGTATCTGTATGCCGGCGTCGCCGGACTCGGATTCTTTTTCGCCCAGGGCCTGATCGCCGCGATGACACTTGAAGTGATCAACTATGTTGAACACTACGGCCTCGAGCGCCGCGCACTGGAGAATGGCCGCTACGAGCGCACGACCCACCTGCACTCCTGGAACTCGAATTACCTGCTGACCAACCTGATGCTGTTCCAGTTGCAACGCCACTCCGACCACCACGAAGCTGCCCGCCGCCGCTATCAGTCCCTGCGCCACTACGACGCCAGCCCGCAACTCCCCGGCGGCTACGCCGCGATGTTCCTGCTCGCTCTCTTCCCGCCACTTTGGAAACGCGTGATTGATCCGAGGGTGCAGATATTTCGCGCGCGGCAGCTAGCGGCGGTTGGCTGACTTCAGTCATTCCTGCAGACACTACCCTGCGTCACGCCGCGGCCGACATTGAACGGTACATTGCCCGTTGCGAACAACGGCTTTCGACCCGCTATAGACATTCGTCAGCACCGCAAATCTGCGCTGCCGTTGTCCCCGAGGGGATTGCATAGAGCGGGGCTTGCCCCGCTGTTCTTGCTCTACGAGTTCAGAATTTGTCACGAAGATCACTAGCAGGCACCCTATCGGGCGCATCGTGCCTGCGGCACGACAAAGAGCTTTCGCGCTCACGCGCGAGTAACTTTCTCTTGATGTGGCGCAAGAGAAAGTCACCAACGGAGAACGCCACCCGTCGGGCCTCGTTCGATACCGGACTCCGCGAATCATCCCTGATGGTGTGCGCCCAGCCCGGCATCCGGCAATTGCTCCTGCATTGCCCTACCTAGGGCATCCGGCAATTGCTCCTGCATTGCTCTACCTCGGGCATCCTTGCCCTCGCCATGCCCTCGCCATACCGGGCGTTCAACACCATTCGACATGCTATTCAACGCATGTCGAGAGCATGGTGTTTCACCCCTTCAGGTTCGTGCTCGGCGGCCGCTGGTCTACGATTGTACGTTCGGCAACTGCTCCTGCGTTGCTCTACCTCGGGCATCCGGCAATTGCTCCTGCATTGCTCTACCTCGGGCATCCGGCAACTGCTCCTGCGTTGCCCTACCTCGGGCATCCATGCCCTCGCCATGCCCTCGCCATGCCCTCGCCCTGTACCAGCGTAGACAGGCCGACATCCTGTCGGCCTCCCTGCGGGCTTTCCGCGCCCACCGATCACCGCCGCTCAGGGGCCCCACTGAAGAGAAGCGCGCTCCAGGCGCGCAGAAACAACAGCCAAAGCTCCCGCGCCAGCCCGCATGGATCACCCAGGTGATGCCGAGGCGCAGTTGGTGCCAGCAGTCCACTGACCGCTTTCGACCCATTTCGGCCGTTCGTCCTGGGCCCGAACGAGGCGATAGCGGGCATTGGAGTTGGTGTTCGCTCAAGGATCCATCTCCTCAAGAGTTTGAGCCTCCACGAGTGCCGGGGGGATTCACACAGCTGCTCGCTTTGGGCATCCCAATGCTTTTGGTTTTCGGCGGAGTAGTGGTTTTTCTCTTGTTCCGACGTGGGGGCAAACGGTCTGATCCGGCGATGCGTCTCCCCAAGCTCGACGACGTACTGGCCAACCAGAAAATCACCACGGCTGAGTATGAACGCCAACGCGTGTCGATTATCTGTGGTGTCTAGCGTTGCGTCTGACTGTTTATCCGTCAACCAGCCACGCTGATTGCTGACCCCGGTTCGCCGAATGGGTCGCACCCGAACCCTCACCGGCGTGAACCGGCCGTCCCAGTCCGGGTCGAAGGCGCGGATGCGTTGCTCCAGCGGCGCGTGGATGGCCATCGTGTGGTTTCCTTCGTTGGTGTCTGTCGCCTGGCGACGGCTGGCAGATGGGTCATGGTCGCTGCCTCAACTTGCCGCACACCAACGCTGGAAACCGCGGCATCGAGCGACATCGGCATACCGCACGCGGGCTGAGCAGGACGGCAACCCTCGCACCCCAAAGCTTTCGCACAGTCTGACCAGGCTGCGTGCCCTCGTCTGCGCGACAGCGCTCGCAAGATGGAGCGTCCATCAAGGCACGGCGGCAGAGTCTGTGTGCGCCAACGTACCGAATAGCGACACTGTTTCGTGTACGGTATCCATATTCAATCTTTCACCACGCTCTGGAGGTATCGGAAGTGATCTGGACTATCGCAGTCATATTGTTTGTCTTATGGGCCCTAGGCTTGGTGACGTCATTCACCATGGGCGGTTTAATTCACATACTTCTGGTTCTGGCGGTCATTGCGATTGTGATCCAGCTTGTTCAAGGAAGACGCGTCTGACTCTACGTGCCGGTTTAGCCAAGCAGCGCGGTACGCCGGTCCCTTGCTGACCACCAGCGAGGACCGGCACGCATGACGGTTGAGGCAATTGGGCCGCAATCCCTGAACCACGATCAGGCGGCGTCAGTGCCTTCGGCGGCCATAGTGTGGCTCTGATCAGGAATGGTCAACTGAACCCCTTGCAGCACCCCCGACCGCTGCGGATCATCAAGGCCGGAACCGCGCTGGCCATCAACGACATTGTTTGCCCTCCGCGGTCTGCTTTGGTGGTTGTCGATTGGACCAATGATTTCAAACCGATGCGAAAGTTATTTCGCAAAGTCAAGCAGTCATCCGCGTTCCGGGTTCTCTGCCGCGCTTACGCACGCTGGGTGGAAGCGCATCGCAACCAGGGCGCCGCAGCCTTTGCCTACTACCTGCTGCTGTCATTCCTGCCGCTGGTCATCCTGCTGGTGGCCGCCGGTTTGCTGCAAGCATCTTGGCGCCTCTGTTGCGACCGGGTACAGGAGCAATAGGGCGGATCTGGTAAAGCGCCGTGCTTGGTCGTTCTTCGACAGGCATGGCGACAGCTTTCCGGTCACTTTCCGCCCGCGGCACCCCCTCAGTGTTTCAGGATCACGTAAAGCGCGTGGATGATGCCGGGGATGAAGCCGAGCAGGGTCAGCAGGATGTTGATCCAGAACGGCGCCTTGAAACCGACTTCGAGAAACACGCCCAGCGGCGGCAGGAAGACCGCGAAGATGATGGGGAAGAAGGCAGATATATGCTGGAAGTTGGAATTTCCTCGACCCGTCACATCGCGGATTTCTGGGGCCTCACGCAGCAGGAAAATAGTGGCCGGAAGTGTTCCGGCGGCGCATCAGCCCGCAATCGCAACAGCTCCGAAGCCATTGAGAAAAATCCTGCAAAGCTACCTGTTCTTGCGGATTGCTGATTCACAGCGCAAAAGAGTTTCAGCTCTGCGCGTTGACGCGAGAGACAGTAGCTTCACTCACATTGGTTCAAGCCAGCCACTCGGGAAGATGTCGCCGAAGGGACACCGAGAACGCGCGTTCCATGTTGCACTTCGCGCCGAAGGGAAGCCACCCGGTTTCGTGATCCGCGGCGTTCTCTGTGCACATGGAATATGCCGCATATCAATACGTCGTATGTTTTTCTACTTCGTATGGTACCATTCCCTGTATGGACCATCCGCCTCCCGGCCGCCGTGAACGCAAGCGCCAGCGCATGGCCTCCCATATCAGTGCCACGGCCTTCGAACTCTTCGAGTCACGGGGCTATGACGCGGTGTCGATGGAGCAGATTGCGGAGGTGGCAGACGTCGCCAAGGCGACGCTTTACAACTACTTTCCAGTCAAGGAAGCACTGATCGCGCATCGCTTTCGGGAAGATGTCGCCGAAGGGATGACCGAACGAGCGAACGCGCTCAGCGCACACCGTACATTTGATGCACGCATGCGTTACCTTTTGAACGAATCGGCTGTCTGGCACAGCGAGAGACGGGCCTATCTCCCTCAGTACCTGCGATTCCTAACGAGCCAGCGCCACTACGGCAGCGAGCCGGGGCAGGACACGCAGTACCACAGCGATACGCGACAGATTCTCACCGCCATGTTTCATGCGGCCCAGCAGTCCGGCGAGGTCGCAAATACGCAGTCGGCTGCGCAGATCGCCTGCAGCTTCGAATACCTGCTCTTCGGCGCTGTGTCCGCATGGCTCAATGACCCCGGCACGAGTCTGTGTGAACGCTTCCTTGCGGCTTTCGACCTGCTCATGCATGGCGTGGCGTCGGCGCGACCAGGCAAATCTTCCAAATCCACTACCGGGCGCACCAGATGATCAACGGGAATCACACCGCAGAGACCGCACTCCCAGCAGACAAGCCCTTGGGATTGCCACTGCTGTCGTTCATCCGCAAGGACCCCTTGGGCGCGGCGAGTCTATTCAAGACGCACTTCGGAGACGTCGCCAAACTCTCTATCCTGTTTCGCCGCATCTACTTTTTTTTCACCCCGGAGGCGGCGCGCCAGATCCTCGTTGATCATGACGATGACTTCATACGCGAGCCACGCTTGCTGAAGATCTTTGAGTCACAGCAAGGCCGCAATGCGCTTACGACCGAAGGCACAGACTGGGCGCGACAGCGACGGATACTCACGCCCGGCTTTTCGCAAAAGCGCATCGCGGGTTACATGTCTCTGATGGTCGCTGCCACCGAGGACTGCTTGCGCAGCGAGCTGCCCGTGCAGCGCGGTACCAGTGCTTTGGTGGATGTCGGTGAACTGACGACGCACCTCGCCATGGATGTGATCCTACGGACGCTGTTTTCGCAATCGGCATCGCGCGAGCAGGCGGAGGTCGTGTCCACGGCAACCCGCACACTCACGCGCCAGGCCATGCGCGAAGCCTACTGGGCAGTCATCCCACCCGCCTGGATCCCCTATCCCGGGCGAAGCAGCAAACTTGCATCGGTCGCTGTGATCAACGGACTGATCGCGACACACATCTCATCACGCCGAAGCGAATCGTCCGCCACAAGCGGTGACAACGATGTGCTCGCAATGCTCTTGGCCGCCCGCGATGACCTGCCGAACGCGTCGAATGCCTCGCTGAGCGCCCAGGAAATTCATGACAACTGCATGCTGCTTTTCGGAGCGGGCTTCGACACCACATCTTCCGCGCTGAGCTGGTGGATCGGTCTGATGGCGACGCATCCGGCCGCTGTTGCGCAGCTGCGCGATGAACTGGGCGCTGCCGCGGCTGATGCGCCAGCAACACCGGAGCAGATCGCGCGACTTCCCTACCTCAACGCGACGATCAAGGAGGCCATGCGCTGTTATCCACCGTCTACCGCGCTGTTCACCCGGGTTGCCAAGCGCGACGTGGTCATCGAGGGAACACAGGTGCGCAAGGGCACTCTCGCGGTGATACCTGTCTGGCACCTGCACCACGATGCACGCTGGTTCCCCAATCCGGAAAGCTTTCGCCCCGAGCGCTTCCTGCCCGGTGCGCCGCCGATTCCTCGCGGCGCCTTCATGCCTTTCGGTACCGGGCCACACTTCTGCCTCGGTCAGCACTTCGCCAACATCGAGATGGCACTGGTCGCCGCCGCGATCATTACGCAATTCGACCTGTCACTGGACGCAGGAGTATGCCTGCCCGACGCGGTGGTGGATGTGGCACTCAAGCCGAAGACTCCGATGCGGGTTCGCTTTACGCGTCGCTAGCGCGGAACCGAAGTGATAGATGCCAATTCGGGCGGCCGATTATCCACCCGGTCTCGGCACTGCCCGGTGGAGTGACCGCCGAATCCATCCTCACCGGACGGGTGCTCCGCCGCACATGCCGGGAAACTCGGTGATAGCGCCAGGGCGAATCAGGTCTGACGAACGATGCGCGTAAACAGCTCATGGCGACCACGATGAGCGGAGCGGAGCGAAGCACAAATTCTGTCGGATGGACACGGGCAGTACGCTGAGAAAAGTTGCAACCACTCGGGATCCACTGCTTTCTGATCTCGCAACGCCTCGCCAAAGACGACAGACGGACCAGGATGATTGCCCACTGATCGAAACTTTCACTAGACTGAAACTCCCGACACGAAGTAGGCGCAACATGCAACGAGCAATCCGATGGGCGTTCGTCCTGCTGCTGCTCACGTGCTTTGGCGGGTGGGCATCGGATCGCGGCTCGGCTCCGTATCTCGCTTCCAGCGACGGTTCGGTCGAACAGCTTCCGCTTTCCTTCACAGCAGTGGACGTCAGTATTGCTGGCGTAATCGCCGACGTCAGCGTGAAGCAGACCTACGAGAATCGCGGAGACCGGACGATCGACGTGGTCTATGTCTTTCCTGGCTCGGATCGCGCCGCAATCTACGCGCTGACCATGCAGGTTGGGGACCGTGTGATTCGGGCCAACATCCGCCCCAAGCAGGTCGCCAAGGCAGAGTTCGAAAAGGCGCGTTCGGAGGGAAAGACCGCGAGTCTGCTTGAACAGCTCGACCCCAGCATTTTTCGAATGAATCTGGCGAACGTGCTTCCAGGAGACAAGATCGAGGTTGAGCTGCGCTACACCGAGTTGCTGGTCCCGACCAAGGGCGAGTACGAATTCTTCTTCCCGAGCACAATCGGCAATCGCTACGCGAGCCCGGGGGAGACGCCGATCACTACTCCTACGTCACGGGAGGATGGCGTCGTGGACTATTCATTCGATCTGCAAGTCAACATCGTTGGCGCCTTGCCGCTTGGCGAAATCAGCAGCGCCTCGCACATGGTTGAGGTCGAGCGACCAGCCGCGCAGCAGGCGCAGATACTCCTCGGCGAAGACTCCCAGCGGGATGCGGCCAGCAAGGACTATTCGCTCCGGTTCCGCTATCAGGGCGGTGAGATCGAGACCGGGATCATGGCGTTCCCTGAGAAAGACGGCGGCTACTTCCTGATGTTGGCGGAACCACCACGACGCGTGGAAGCCACCCAGGTCGTGCCGCGTGAATTCATCTTTGTCGTCGACGTTTCAGGATCAATGCACGGAATGCCCCTGGACATCAGCAAGGACATGCTGCTGGATCTGGTGGGCTCGATGCGACCGAACGAACTGTTCAATATTCTGCATTTCTCGGGCGCGTCGGAAACCATGTCGAAGTCCGGGTCAGTTCCTGCCAACCCGGATAACGTCAACCGGGCGCGGTCGTTCATCGAAGGAGCCAAGGCTGGCGGCGGCACAGAGCTGATAGATGCGCTCCAGCAGGCTTACGCCCTACCCCGTACACCAGGCTTCGCTCGAAGCATCGTCGTCGTGACTGATGGCGCCATTTGGGTTGGAGGCCAGGCCTATCGGGCGATCCGCGAGCATCTGGGTGAGGCAAACCTCTTTGTCTTCGGCATCGGCCCCTCGGTCGAACGCCCCGTAATCAACCTGCTGGCGCGCGCCGGAATGGGCGAGCCGTTTATCGTGAACGAACTCGGCAAGGGTCGCGAGGTGGCGCAACGGTTGCGCGCGTACATCGATCGACCGCTGCTCACCGGCATCGAGCTTGGCCATGATCCTGACGGCGTTTTCGATCTCGAGCCAGCGCAATTGCCCGATTTGCTGGCGGAACGGCCCCTGGTCGTGGTGGGCCGCTATCGCGGACAGTCGCCACAGGACATCACGATCAAGGGCTCCAGTTCCGGTCAGCCCTACCAGCAAACGGTGCGGATCGTGCCAGGCTTCGCTTCTGATCGCTTGTCGGCACTGCGGCAACTGTGGGCACGTCAACGCATCCAGCGGCTGCTCGATGAGCGACAGAGTGCAATCCATGGTCAGGCCGAGGAGGTCGACCACAGCAAAGAGATCGAGGCGCTGGGTATGGAGTTCAGCCTGCTGACCCCATACACGTCGTTCGTGGCGGTCGACCAACGCGTGCGTGCGGATGGGTCTTCCGAGCTCGTCGAGCAGCCGGCGGTGGCGAAGGGCTCGGCCAGCGGCTACGGATACGCAGAACCGATATCGCTGGACATGACCGCGCCCAAGTCGATTTCCGCTCCTCCGCTGGTCAGCGCGGCACGCGCGGCGCGATCGATCCGGGGGCGCGAATTCCTGCTGGTGCAGGGCGTCTGGACGGATCGGTCGTTTGCCAATCAGGTCGTACTGCGCGTGCGGCTGGACGGCGAGGCATGGCGGAAGTTACTGCAGCTGCGGCCTGAACTGGCGCAATACGCAGTCCTTGGTGAGCGCATCCTGATCGCGTTCTCGACGCATGCCATCCTCATCACACCGGATGGGTTCTCCGACTATCCGGACGAATTACTCGCCCGGATCATCGGACAACCGCGTGCGTGAATTCCGCGCCCAGATTGCCGCCTGGGGCCTTGTGCTTGGGGCTCTGATCGGGTCGCCTGCTGCAGCGGAGGACCGACGAACCGCGATCTTCGTGGTGGGCGAAGACGCCCGTCCCGACAGTGCGTTCTTCGCCGCAGGAGAGCGCTACTACCGCGACCGCAGGGTGGGCGAGGACGTATTGGTCACGCAGGCACGGAGCTGGTCCGAGATTCGCGAATGGCTCGTACGCTCAAAAGCTCGGGGCTCACTGCCCTGGGGCAACGTGGTGGTGGTCGCGCACGGGTCGCAGTGGACGGGCGCCAGCATTCCGGTGTTCCCAGGTGAGAAGCCAATGCGGGCTTCTGAGCTGGATCTGCTGATCACAAGCGGCGCATTTCCATCATTGAGTGATGGAGTGCTCGACGAGCACTCTCTGCTCCAAGTGGAGTCGTGCGGTCTGGGACGAAGGCCGGACCTGTTGTCGCGCTACGGGCAGCTTCTGAGCGGTCGACCTGACGGACTGCGTGTCGAGGCCAGCGAACAATTGGTCGAATTCGGCTTTTCCGACACCCCCGGCGAAAAATCCTGGCGACGCGAACGCGCTTACTCTGCGCATATCCGACCGGGCCGCACGCTCTCCGCAGAGACGATAGATCGATTCATTGCCGGAGGCGGCCGAGTCATCCCTGTCGAGATGATGCTCGGACTGTCCATGGCCCAGTGCGCGATACCCTTGCGACGGCTGGTCGGCTTGCCTTCGGTGCAATCGACCTTGAGCGATTTCGGCATGCGAGCAAGCGATCTCAAGTGGTCGATTCAACGACAGCCGGGCGGCGCATGCAACGTTCTGGGACGTGCTCAGCTGATGAGTTCCACCCACCAGCAGATCAGCGGGATTGGGTTCTAGGTGTCACCCAATCGCATCGGGTGCGGACTATCCAATTGCAGTCAGAGGTGCAGTCAATCAACACCCAAGCCGCAAGGTGTCTGTCCGCGGTTTGCCATGGAATTGGATCAGCGACGTTGGAGAACACGGCTCCACGAACTTTGCAGCTGCTGAGCACCAGTATCCTGGAATCTCCTGACCAGCCATGCGTAGTGAATCTCGATCATCGAGATCGCAACATCCTTGGTTCTCGCGTTCGCTCGACATCGCGCTGACGAATTGGCACAAGGGAGGGCGCTTCATCCGATCTGTGCTCGCGATGGGCGTCACTGGATGGTGCTCAAGTCAGAGCGCGCGAGAAATAGAACGCCGGAATCGAATACGGTCGCTACTACCCGACCGGGCAGTTCCACGAGCGTCCAGCAAGGCCCAAACCTGCCCTCACGGCGTACACTGGAAATACAGAATATTGTCTGTATTGGCCGCTACGGCCTGGCCAAGGCTGACCGTTCCGGTTTTGCGCAGGTGGATCTCATCGCGGTGGACGCGGAGTTCGTCGTCGTCGCCGGATTTGACGAAGGTGCCGTTGGTGCTGCGGTCGGCGATCATGAAATAGCCGCGCTTGTATTCGATGGTGGCGTGATTGCGCGACACCCATTCGTTGTCGACCACCATGCTGGAAGTCGCGTCGCGACCAAGGGTGAAGGGTGGTGAGGCCGGGCTGATTTCGATCACGCGGCCCTTGAATCGGATCGTCAGTTTGGCACCGCCCGCGCCCTGCAGATCGTCAAGCCGGATCGCGCGTTGCACGGTGGTCACGTTGGACAGATCTTCCTGCCAGATGACATCGACGATTTCGAGCGGTTCAATCTTGCCGCTGACGCGTACTGCGCCGAGGGCGCGTGTTTTCACGCTGCCGAGATTGGTCATTCCACGCACGGTAGCGACCGTGGTGACGATCTGTTCGCGCTTGGAGGTCGAGCCCATCCGCGCTGCGGTGTTCACCGCATCGCCGAATACATCGCCATTCTCGACCAGGGCGTCGCCGTGATGCAGGCCGACGCGGATGGCCAGATTGTCCTTGACGAAGACCGGATCGTGGGCGACGCGCTTCTGCATGTCGATGGCCGCCAGCACGCCATTGAGCGCGCCAGGGAACGTGCACATCACCTCGTCGCCGATCGTCTTGATCACGCGGCCGCCGTGGCGTGCTGTGATATCGGTCAAGGCATCGAGCACACCCGAGATAATCCGGCGTGCTTCGACATCACCGCGCAGCTCAAACAGCTTTGTGCTGCCGCTGACATCGGCGAACAGAATGGTGAGTGCTTGGGTTTCGGACATGACGGGGGAATCATAGGCGAATCCGCGCGCGGTCTCCACCCATGATTGCGCCCCGTTTCGAATCAAGCGGTCGTAGCCAGCTCCAATAGTGCCGCCGCCACGGTTTGATCGGTGGGCAGAATCAGGTTCGCCGCCGCCGCCAATGGTGTGTAGGTATCGTCACCAACGATCCGCCGCAAAACTTTGTTACCGAGGCCACCCTCGACGATCGCGGTGAGGACACCCTCCCCTATCCCGGCGCTGCGGCGGCCCTCGTCGAGCACCAGGATGCGTTCGCAGTCCGCGGCATGGCGGCGGATCGCGGCTTCGTTGAGCGGCTGCAGCCAGCGCAAATCGATGACGCGGGTACGTTTTCCGGTATGCGCCAGCACCGTGCGCGCGGCCCGCAGCGCCATTGGAACGCCATTGCCATAGGTAATCACCAGCAGATCGCTGGCATCCGCCTCGTACACACGCTCTTCACCATACGGGACAGACTGGTCGGTTTCGGGGTAAGCCGTCAACCAACCCCCATCGCCAGGCTCGTAGAGGTCCTTGGTCATGTACAGCGCAATGGGTTCAAGAAAAATGCCGACCCGGCCATCGATCTTGGCCATGGCGACCAGGGTGCGCAGCATGCCGGCGGCATCATCGCCACGGCTGGGACAGGCAATGGTCAGCCCAGGGATGTCGCGCAATGCGGCGATCGAGTTGTCATTGTGAAAATGACCGCCGAACCCACGCTGATAGCCCAGGCCAGCCATCCGCACCACCATCGGATTGGCAAACTGTGCGTTTGAAAAGAACTGCAGCGAGCAGGCCTCGCCACGAATCTGATCGCAGGCATTGTGGTAGTAGGCCAGATACTGGATTTCCGGCATCGGCAGCATGCCCATGTTGGCATAGCCCTGGGCGAGCCCGAGGATCGTGGTTTCATCCAGCAAGGTGTTGAATACGCGGGTGCCCTTGAACGCCTTGTGCAGGCCCTTGGTCACAGTGTAGACGCCGCCCTTCTGCGCTACGTCCTCGCCAAATAGTAAGGTTTCCGGGTATTTGCAGAAGATGTCGTGCAGGGCGTTGTTGATCTGGATCGCCATGTGCCTGGGCGGCTGGCGTTCCGGCAACTGTTGCTCGCTGCCGAATATGGCGAGCCTGCGTTCGGCGTAGTCGGAACGCTCGGCCTCGGCGCGGACCTGATCAGCGTGAAAAGGCGCCAGCGGCCGCATGACCTGGTCGCGACTCAGAATCTTGGGCGTCTTGTCGGCGTACTCGGCTGCATCCATGCAGCGCTTGCGGATAGCTTCGTAGTATTCGAGCAACTGGGCCGGATTGAACAGCCCGGAACCGAGGGCAAGCTCGGCCGAACGCAGCAGCGGATCACTGGCTTCGACTGCCAGCAGTTCGCTGAGCGCCCGGTACTCGACTTCGAAATCGGTGCCGGCGTGGCCCATGATGCGGGTGGTGCGCAGATGCAGAAAGGTCGGCTGGCGCGTGGTGCGGCAATGCATGACGGCGCGCGCGACCTGTTCGTAACCGGCAGCAAGATCGAGTCCATCGGCACTGAAATAGGCCAGGTTGGGTCGGCTGCGAAACGAATTGGCGATCCAGCCACCGGGCGTCTTCACCGAGATTCCGATGCCATTGTCTTCGCAGACAAAGAGTACCGGTGCCGGCAGCTTCTGGTAGTCGGTCCACTGCGCGGCATTGAATGCCGTTTGCGCGGTCGCATGATTGGCCGAGGCGTCGCCGAAGGAACAGATCGCAATACTGTCGGCAGGGATCGGCAAGTTATGGCCGATGCGGCGCGCCTGCTCGATCGCCAGCGCGGTTCCCAGCGCCTTGGGCAGGTGTGATGCGATGGTCGACGTCTGCGGCAACACCCAGAGCGGCTTGGAACCCCAGACCTTGTGGCGGCCACCGGAAGCCGGGTCCTGCTCGCTGGCGGCAAATGACAGCGCCGAATCCATGACCGGATCCATGCCCGGCAACTTGCGGAATCGTTCGGCCATGAAGCCGCCGCTACGGTAATGCAGGAACGCCGGGTCGGTGTGGCGGGTCAACCGCGCCACCATGGCATTGCCTTCATGGCCCGAACTGCCGATCGTGTAGTAGACCTTGTTCTGCACGCGCAGCACGCGCGCCATCAGATCGAGATGACGGCTGATCAACTGGGAGTCGAACAGGGCAAGAAAATCTGCGGCGGTGCACAGGCTGCCCGCGGCAATGGGCGCGTCGGCGGCGGGACGCGCTGCCACCGGGCCCGCGTAGGAGCGGACGAATTCGGAAAAATTCTCGTCGCAGACCTGAGCCCGATTCACGTTCTTTGCGCGGGCGGAAATGATGGGCGTACTGACCGACATGGTGCTCTCGTTGCTCAAGATGATTGGGGAACAAAGCCCGGCGTCGCGCGCACGCGATCGAGCCAGGCACGCAGCTGCGGATAGGCATCAAGCACGAAGCCACCCGCAGCAGCGCAATGTGTATAGGCGAACAGCGCGATATCCGCGACGCTGTAACCGGATGCAACGAAGAACTCGTTGCCGGCCAGGTGACGCTCCATCACGTCCAGCGCGGCATAGCCACGCTCATGCAGGCGTGGCAGTTCGGCGCGGCGCGGATGACCCTCGGGCAACCAGCCGCAGATGAAACGCGCGACCGCGATATAGGGTTCGTGACTGTACTGTTCGAAGAACATCCATTGCAGGGCGCGCGCGCGATCGAGCCGGCCATTGGGCAGCAAGGGACTGGCCTCAGCCAGATAGCAGAGAATGGCATTCGACTCGGCGAGCAGTTGGCCATCGTCCAGGCGCAGCAGCGGAACGCGGCCATTCGGATTGAGTGCGAGGAACTCAGGCGTGCGGGTTTCACCCGCCGCGCTGTTCACCTCGATCCATTGATAGGGCAGCTGCAACTGCTCAAGCAGCAATTGCACCTTGTAGCAATTGCCGGACGCCTTCATTCCGTAGACAGTGACCATGGCGCGCTACTCGGCCCCGACATACTTGCAGGTGGGCAGGAACGACTCGATCGCGACGTAATCCTCGGTCTCGCAGCGCCAGTTCACGATGCCACTGCGCAAGGCCAGCGCGAGGTCGGGAACCAGCCGCAGTGTTCCGCCGTCGACACCGCTTTGCTGATCGTATTCCAGCTCGATGCGCCCGCCAGCACGAACATAAGTAGCGCGCAGGCTTTGACCACGCAGGTCGCCAGGTACGGGGAGGCCTGCCTCGGCATTGCTGGCCGGCGCGCTGCCAGTGGTCATCAACGACTCGGCGACGGCAACCTTGGCCATGCTGGCGACGCTGAGATCCGTTGCAATGAAAGTGTAGGCGCGGGTGACCTCGCGGCTGTGGATGTCGTCCTCGACCAGTTGCACGCGTTCGCGCAGCTCGGAGGTCTCGCCCTCGAGCTTGCTCAAGCGTTTCTCGTCGACCTGCGCATCGGCACTGAGGTCGCCAACGGCCTTGGCCAGCACCTCGGTCGACTCGGCGTTCTGTGTAGTGACCTCGGCGAGCTTGCCGGTGTCTTCGGCAAGGCCGGTCAGTCGCCCGTCCTGGCGATCATCACGTTGATCGCCAAAGAGCAGAAACACGCCAACCAGCACAAACAAGGCCGCGCCCAACACCAACCAAAGTCTGGAACCCATTGCCTAGCCCTCGGAGCGCGCGATGGAACTGTTCCGTCGCGCAGACGTCAACGCCGCCGCCAATCAGAACGCGTTGATACCGGTCAGTTCACGACCGACTACCAGTTGATGCACGGTTTCGGTGCCCTCGTAGGTGATCACCGATTCGAGATTCAAGGCGTGCCGGATCGGCGAGTACTCGGTGGTGATCCCGGCGCCACCGAGAATGTCGCGCGCTTCACGGGCGATATCCAGCGCCATCCGCACATTGTTCCACTTCGCCAACGAAACTTGAGTTGGCTGCATATTGCCAGCATCTTTGAGTCGGCCCAGTTGCAGCGACAGCAGTTGCGCCAGGGTGATCCGTCGACTCATGTCGGCGAGCTTGAGCTGAACCGCCTGGGTGGCCGCAATCGGGCGATTGAACAGGATGCGCGATTTCGAGTACTCACAGGCCTCTTTCAGACAGGCGATCGCTGCACCAATCGGCCCCCAGGTGATTCCATAGCGCGCCTGGGTCAAACAGCCCAGCGGACCCTTCAGGCCCTTGACGTTGGGCAGACGGTTCGCTTCAGGCACGCGGACATTGTCGAAGAACAGGGCCGAGGTCACTGAGGCGCGCAGGCTCATCTTCTTGTGGATTTCCTGCGCGGCAAAACCCGGCGTGCCCTTCTCGACGATGAAGCCATTGATGCCGTCATCGGTCATCGCCCAGACAATGGCGATGTCGGCAAGATTGCCATTGGTGATCCACATCTTGGAGCCATTGATCAACCAGTCACCACCGTCGCGGCGCGCATTCGTCTTCATATTGGCCGGATCGGAGCCGCCCTGCGGTTCGGTCAGACCAAAACAGCCGATCACCTTGCCGGCCGCCATCTCGGGCAGCCAGCGACGACGCTGCTCCTCGCTACCGTAAGCATAGATCGGGTACATGCACAGCGAACTTTGCACCGAGGCAAAACTGCGGATACCGGAGTCGCCGCGCTCGAGCTCCTGGCAAATCAGTCCGTAGCTGACGGCGTTCATTCCCGCACAGCCGTATTCGGTCGGCAGGCTGGAGCCAAGCAGTCCCATCTCGGCCATCTCGCCGACCAGATGACGTGGGAACTCTCCCTTGTCGAAACAATCACCGATGATCGGCAGCACGCGTTCGTCGGTAAATCGAGCGACTGCATCCTGGACTGCGCGCTCTTCCTCGCTGAGCAGGGAGCGGATGTCGAACAGATCGTAGGGATTGAGCGCCATGGCGGGAACCGTTTCAAGCAGAAAAAGGAGCGGAATTGTAGTGCCCGCTGCTCGGCCGCGTAACCCCGCGACAGCTAAGGAAGCCCTGCCTCACCGGCTGCGGAACGCTCCCGGCAAAGAAGTCGATGCGCCAGAATCGTGCCCGTCCATTGATGAAAAAGCACCGCATTTGACCGGCCATGCAGGGAAAAACCTCGCATGGCCCGATCTGATGTGTAGGCATCGGCCGGCGCCTGAACGCGGGCCAACCTGGCTTTTGTCAGCTATTTGCCACACCGCGATTGGCGACACCATGCGGCACATGACCGGTCGCCACATGCTCGCGCGCCGAATCGCAATTGTGCTGCTGGTCGTCGAAGAAGATGTCGGCACCAAAGGCTTCAAGAAACGGGCCCTTGCTGCGCCCGCCCAGGAACAGCGCCTCATCGACGCGGACACCCCATTCGCGCAGGGTCAGGATCACCCGTTTGTGGGCAGGCGCGG
>JAYSZM010000156.1:0-3004 GCA_043738015.1 Lysobacterales bacterium | reverse complement strand
AGTGGGTGGATCGATGCGCAGCGCGATCAGCTCCCGTTGCGCTCGCAGTTGGCGGCGCAGCGCTTCCCTGCGTTCGCGCAGCACGTCGGCATCGCGCTGTGTCATAGCCGGCTCTTCAGCATTTCGAGGTCGGCCGAAATCTCTTCGCGCGTCGCGGCAAACGCCTGTTCGCCCTGGGCCGAGAGTTGCAGCAATTTGTGCAAGGCGATGCCAGCGCTGATCGCATAGACGACGATCACCGCGACGATCGCGGCGACGCGATAGACCGAGTCCCAACTTACTGCGATCACCAGCACGCCGGCAAACAACATCACGCAGAGAAGAAAAGCCGAGCCGAGTGCGGCGGCCACCGCAAGCCTTAGCAGGCGCGACTTCTCTTCCGCCCATTCCACGCGCGCGAGTTCGGAATGCAGGGAGGCCTGGGCCAGCATCGGGCCACTGGCCGAGCCGAGAATGCGTAATGCCCTGAGCGGATGGATGACGGCAGAGTGCGCCACTGACTCATCAACCCCTGTTGCTACTGTGCGTTCCATTGCCCACCCCGCGTGCAGTCAAGCAGCTATCGCTTCAGTTGCGCCGTGCCAGCGCGAAGCCGACCAGAAATGCGATCGCGGCGCCGGCGCCGATCACTTTCCAGGGCTGCTCGTGGACATAGCGATCGGTGGCCTTGGCCCCCTTCTTCGCGCGGCCGGCAACATCATGGGCCATGCTTGAGGCCGTTTGCCGCGCCGAGGCAACGCGTGCGCTGAGCTTGGCTTTGGCGCGCGTCAGTTCGTCGCCGGTCAACGATGTCGTCTGCTTGACGAGGTCGTCGATATCTTCGAGAAAGTTGTGAAACTCCCGCGAAGCGCTTGAGCCGAATTCGTTGACGGCACTTTTCAGATCGGTTGGATTGTTCAGACTGTTGGTCATGTGCGACTCCTGTGGGGTTGCCGTGTCGTGCTGCAACCGTGGCTGGCCAATCGAAGCGAGCGCGTCGGCGTTCGTCACGTTGGTGTCCGGTTGTCAGTCACTGTAGACCCGTCGGGTTGCATCTATCAGTGCGCCAGCGTACCTATCTCCGATCGTCGGGACGGATTGGGCATCGAGCATGCTGCGTCGATCAGGCCGCAGTGCGGCCTGCCACGATAAAGTCGCGGTATTAAAATGCCAATGGCTGCTTGGCTGCGCGCGGCCCGGCAATACAGGCCGCGTCAGTGCGGGGCGATTGCGCCCGACAAAGCGGCGGAAGCAGCCCGCTTCCCCGCATTGACGATCAGCGCCACCACACCGGCAGTGCGGCCAACGCCAGCATAGCGGCCATCAACAGGAACAGGCCCCAGATGGACGAGGTGGGCACCGCAACCTGCCCCATGCCGACAAGCACGTTGAGGGTGGCTTGTGCCGGAGCAGGATTGTTGCCGAGGTCGGTCATCAATCCGCCCGCCGGGATGATGTTGAGATAGCTACCGGGCATCGTCGCGCTGACGTCCACCGTAATGGTGCAACTGCCACTGGCAGGGATGCTGAATCCCATAGGCAGGCTGACGCTCGACGAACCCGGCAGCGCAATGGGCGATCCCATCCCCACACAGGTCGTGCTCGCATTGGGCAATGCGGCGATCAGCACGCCGGTGGGCAGCGTATCGACCAAGTCTGCAGTCAGTGTCGCCACAGTCGGATTGGGGTTGCCGAGGATGATCGTCAGCGTTGAGACCTCACCCGCACTGATCGTCGTCGGGTTGAAATTCTTCTCGATCGTCAGCGCCGCTGCCGGCCCGAGCGTGCAGACTGTGATCTCGCCGGAGTCCAGTGTCACTGCACCATTGCGCGCAAGAACGCGACCCGCGGTGCTGGCCCCGGTGTTGAGTGTGATGCTATCGAGGGCGAGGATGGAGCCGAGGAAGTTGGTGCCGGTGCCGATCGTTGCCGAACTGCCGATCTGCCAGAACACATTGCAGCTCTGCCCGCCATTGATGATGGCGACCGTGGCATTGCTGGCTGTCGTAAGCGAACTGCCGGCCTGGAAAATGAAGACCGCATCGGGATCACCCTGGGCGTCGAGCGTCAGCGTTCCGGTCAGTCCCATCGACGAAGCCGAGCAGTAGACGCCGGGCACCAGGGTGGATCCGCCCAGATCCGCAGAAATAGTGACCCCGCAGGTACGACCCGCAGCGTCGTTGTAGGCGGTGGTCAGGTCGTTCTGGGCCTGTAGCGCCACGCCGTCAGCGAAATGCGTGGAGCCGTTTACCACGCCGGGCGGGAACCCGGTCACCGAGCTGGCGTTGCTGGGATGGATTCCGAGATCGCCGTTGATGATGGTCGGGCCGGTATTGGTGATGGCCGAGCCGGCGAGTACGCCAAAATCAGCCGCCGTTCCCATGGTTACTGTCTGTGCCCAGGCGGCTGGCGCCAGCAGCACAGCAGCGGCAGCGAGGCCCGCAAGCCACCGCCCGACGCGCTGCTTGTGGGGTGTTTGCGGCATGCCCGGCTTGAGCAGTGCACTCGGAGAGTGGGCGGACGTCGCGAATATCGTGTTCATGGGGTGCCCTCGCCTGGGCCGGGCAGGGCCGAGCGGGGTGCCCAGATTACTGCCACCGGCCGCTGCTGGTTGCGAGTCTGTCGCAGCGGCCTAATTCTCTCTGTGCGCTGCCGCACAGACGGGCTTTCTGCCCGGTTGCGGTCGTCGCGTCAGCTGGCCGAGCGCCCGCCCCGGTTCAACCGAATTGCTGCGCGTAGTCACTGACGACTGCGGAGTAGCACTCGCAGGACGCCGTCTCCAGACCCAGGCGCGACAGGATGTTGATCTCGCCACGGGTGTAGTGGATGTACCGGCGTCGTTGCAGGGCGCCCGCTGCAATGGTGACGGCACTGCGCTGCACGCCCAGCATGTTGGCAAGATACTGGTGGGTCAGATGAAAATTGTTCGCGTGCGCGCGGTCGTGGGTCATCAACAGCCAGCGCGCCAGCCGCGCCTCGACCTCGTGAAATCGCGTGCAGGTCGCAGTCTGCGACAACTGCGCCA
>JAYSZM010000155.1:0-6483 GCA_043738015.1 Lysobacterales bacterium | reverse complement strand
ACGCCGTCGCGCCGTGATCGTTGTTCCGCGCGAAGTTGCGGCCGTAGCGAACCAGACTCTACGAACCCGGAGCAGGAGCAGCGCAGCAAGCTACGCTGTATGGCTCTCAACAGCGGAGCTGGTCAATCCCCTTGGGGACAGGATCAAATGCACAACTAGCGTCGTAGCACTGCGAATCGGCTGAGAATCGGAACCAAGCAGGACCTGGAATGGCCGATGGACCCGGCACCGGTTGACGCTTTGTCCAGTGCGCCAACGCCCGCTGGACAACTTGCGGGTTCCGTCGTGGGTCCTGGCTGCGTACATTGCACTCCGTTCGCACAACCGACGCGGACCGCGACCGACCGGCGTGATTACCGGCGTGACGACCTGCACCAGGGGATCTGCAATGCATTACTGGCAAGAAAAAGACGACGACAAGACCCAACTCATTGTGGTGACCGAGGAGGCTGTCTACGCCGACAAGATGGATCACGCGGCCAGCCTGCGTCAGATCGGCGAACTTACCGCCGGCAAGTCAGCGGCCACGGTATTTGGCAAGGATGCGACCCACGTGGTGTTGCGTTCGGTCAGCAAGGTCCAGCAGGAGCGCGGTGACGATGACATCGACTTCACCCTGCGCGATGGCAAGGACGAGAAGAACGAGACCATCAGCATCGCCGACGAAGGTATTCGCAATGAAGTGTTCGCTGCGATCGAGCGGGTCAGTCACGGCCGCTTTCAATGCTACGAGGATCAGACCGGCCGCGCCCGTGCCGCCTTCGGTCCGATCCTGGCGCTGACGATTTTCGGAATCGGCACCAAGATCGCGGTATCCGCCGCTACGGCGATCCGCGCCGTTGAAGAGTACGAAATCTCCGGCCGCAAGAAGGGCCTGAAACAACTGGTGGTCTGGGTGCTCGATCTGCTTGGCCCGACCGGCTGCTGGGTGATTGGAGGCATACTCTGCGCGCTGTCGGCGTGGGTGCTCTATCACCGGCTGACTGCACCGCCGTTCTACAGCATCCTGCAGGCCGAGCCTTACAAGCCACAGGGGCCGATCAAGCCCACGTTGAAGTATCTGGCGCTGGCCGCGGTCGTTGTGGTGTTCATGCCGATGTTCCTGCGCTGATCACCCGCTGCGCTCGCCGGCGCTGTTGACGTTGACGTTGATGTTGATGTTGATGTTGATGTTGTAGAGCGTGGCTTGCCGCGCTGCTCTTGCCCGTGATGTTTCCCCCGGGATTGACCAGCTCCGCTGTTGAGAGCCATAGAGCGTGGCTTGCCCCGCTGCGCTTGTTTTGCTTCTCTTGATGGCAAAAATCAAAGGCAGCGGGGCAAGCCCCGCTCTATGCAATCCCCTCGGGGACAGGATCAAGAGCGACAGCGGCGGGGCAAGCCCCGCTCTGCACAGGCATCACAGAGGCGATGGGCGATTGCAATTCGCGAAGCCCCAGCACGCGGCAGATCACTCGAAGGAATCGGCGAAGAGGTCGACGTCGAAACGGAACTGGTAGAAATTGTCGTAGAGATTCTGCACCAGATGATCGTAACCCTCTGGCGTCAGATGGAAACAATCGCGACCAAGTCCCGCGCGATTGCGCATCGCAGTGAGTGGGCTCGGCAGGGTCGCCTCGCCCGGTAGCGGAAGACCAGGCGGCAAGGTGTCGATACCGTATTTGTTCTGCATCAAGCCGAAATGACGCACATGATGGATACGCGGATTGGCATTGGCGATGCCGGCATAGGTATCGACGAAATCGATCGCAGCGGCGTTGAGCTGGCTCGGGGTCGGCTGGCCCATGGCATTCCATTTCGGCGTACAGAAAAATGTGCCCATCAATCCGGTTCGGGTATCCCGAAAATTCGGGTAATCGTAAAAGCTCAGCAACACCTCGATATCCGCGCGCTGGGCCAGAATGAAATCAGTGATGATGCCGAGATCGATCAGGATCGACTGCTTCAGCACATCCACCTGCGGCGGGGTCAGGCTGGTCGACCAGGTATCCAGAAAATCATTGCCGCCGACCGTTAATTGCACGATATCGATGCTGGGATTGGCCTGCAGCGCATCGGCGATCAGCTGCAGCTTGGCTGCCTGTTTCCACTGCGCGGCGGTGCTGCCGCTCTCGGTCGTGGTCGCGCCGACGGCACTGAACTGACCGACGCCATTGCTGGTGAACACAACTTGATGCGCGCCGTCCTGCCACATCTCGGCAGCCCAGCTGTCACCCACCACCAAGACCCGCGGCGTCTGCGCCGCTGCGGCAAGACTGAAAACCAACTGCAGCAATAGCGCGCATGCCAGCAGGCCTCTGCTCTTCATCGTGTCGCTCCCCGTACCGATTGCTCACGATAACAGCATCAAAGCAAGCGACGGATTGCCCAGCGTGCCATCGGCCTGCATGCAGACGTTGCAAAGGCATCGCAAACCTCGCCACACGGGCGGCGCGGTCCGTCGCGCCATGACGTGCCTGATCACAACGAGGCTGTCACCGGTCTCAATCCGCTGGATGGACCGTGGTCTCGCGTCAACACTGTGCTGCCACGGCTGCCAAACACGGACGAGCGCATGACAATGACCACGGCCGATCTTCCTCCGATTTCAGCAAAGAGCAGAAACCTTGCAGATGCTGGGCGACGCCCGCAGCCGCGATCGTGGGCCGGCGCGCTGAGAAACGCGGCAACCAGCTGGTGTGTTGTTGCGGTGCTGGGCCAGTTGATGATGGTGGTCTATGTCATCGGCTTCTACGGCGGAGCTGCTCTCGACGGCGATCTCGCGCGTTGGAACAAGGTGCTTCCGAATGGATTTGTTGCTGGCGATACGCTGGGCAATCTCGGAACCGGACTGCATTTGCTGTTCACGGTATTGATCACTGTTGGCGGGGCCCTGCAACTGATGCCGGCCATTCGCCGTATTGCGCCCGCGTTTCATCGCTGGAATGGTCGTGCCTACATTTGCTCCGCCCTGGTGATGAGTATCGGCGGGCTGACCATGGTGACGACGCGCGGCAGTGTCGGCGCCATGTCGCAGCACATCGGGATCAGCATCAATGCCCTGCTGATTATCCTGTGCGCGGCAATGACCCTGCGCCACGCCCGTGCACGCCGCCTGGATCTGCATCGACGCTGGGCCCTGCGCCTGTTCCTGGTGGTCAGTGGGGTCTGGTTCTTCCGCATTGGCCTGATGCTCTGGATCGTTGCCAACCAGGGCCCGGTCGGATTCGATCCACAGACGTTTCGCGGCCCCTTCCTCAGCTTTCTCGCGTTCGCGCAATATTTGATTCCGCTGGCGGTGCTGCAGGCGCATTTTCTGGCGCAGTCCGCACGCAGCGAAGGTCCACGGATCGTGATGAGCTTCAGCCTGGCAGCGCTGACCCTGCTCACGGCCGGCGGAATCGCCAGTGCCACAATGCTGCTCTGGCTGCCGCGGCTGAGCTGATCAGCGTATTCGATGCGTTGGCGTCCATCCGGATCAATCCATCGCTACCATTCCTCGATGAATCCGCCGCAGGCTCAAGCCCGACCCCTCGCCCCAGACGCTACGCTGGGCTGGCGCCGGCTGCGGCTGACCCTGATGGTCTCCAGCGCGCTCGGCTTGCTGCTGAGTCCGGCCTGGACCGCGCCGACCGTGGTCGTGATCATTCGTGCCGTGTTCGTGGGCCTGGCTGCCATGCTGATGTTCAGCCTGCTCGAACGCTGGCCAAGGCGGCTGCCGACCTGGATTGCGCGCTGGGTATTGCAGGTGATCAGTGTCGCGGTCGTGCTGCCGTTCGCGGTCTTCATTGCCTACCTGTTGACCACGGGCAACGAGCCGGTTCCGCTCTGGCAAGACAAGGACCGTCTCTCCGGCATGGGCATGATGATGGGTTTTGGCCTGCTGCTGGTGCCCTGGATCGCGATGGCGGCACTGCTGAGGCAACGCGACGGCACCGTGCGCAATCAGGCCCAGGCCTTCGCGCTCGAACGCATGGCCCTTGAACGCGGTGCGCTCGATGCCCGGCTGCGTCTGCTGCAAGCCCAGGTCGCACCGCATTTTCTGTTCAATACCCTGGCCAATGTGCGCGAGCTGGTGGACTCGGGCTCAGCGCAGGCATCCACGGTGCTCGACAGCCTGATCGCCTATCTGCGCGCTGCGGTTCCGCGCCTGCACGAATCCGCCACTACGATGGCGCAGGAGTTGCAATTGGTGCGTGCCTACCTGGAACTGATGCATATGCGGATGCCGGATCGATTGAAATATTCCCTGCAGGTCGATGATGCCGTGCTGGCATTGCGCTGTCCGGCGACCACGGTGCTCACTCTGGTGGAAAACGCGGTGCGCCATGGCATCGATCCCAGCGAGGACGGTGGTGAGATCGAGATTCGTGTGCAGCAGATCGATGGCCGCTGCCGGGTGCAGGTCAGTGACAGCGGACTCGGCCTGCGCCAGACCGAGGGCAGCCTCGGCACTGGCCTGGCCAATCTGCGCGAACGCCTGCAACTGGTCTTCGGTGCCAGCGTGCTTCTGCGCCTGGCCGAACTCAAGCCGCGCGGCGTATTGGCCGAGGCCGAATTCCCAGCGCAGAAGGTGACGGTATGAGCGTCGTCGCGGCGAGCGCGCTGATCGCTGACGATGAGCCGTTGCTGCGCAAATCACTGAGTCGGATGCTGGCCGTCGCGTGGCCGGAATTGCGGATCGTCGCGCAGGCACGCAATGGTCGCGAGGCCGTCGAGCAGTTCGAGAGTCTGCAGCCCGACATCTGCTTTCTCGATGTACAGATGCCGGGCCTGTCCGGCATCGAAGCGGCGCGCCTGATCGGCCGCCGCGCCCAACTGGTCTTTGTCACCGCCTTCGATCAGTACGCGGTCCAGGCATTCGAACAAGGCGTGCTCGACTATCTGGTCAAGCCGGTTGAAGCGGCGCGACTGGCCGATACCGTGACGCGTCTGCAACAACGGTTGACCACGGCGCGGGCGCTGCCGGACACCGACGCCCTGCTCGAACAGCTGGCAGCGCGTCTGCGTCCGCAGCAGGATCAGAACAGCCTGCGCTGGATTCGTGCCTCGGTCGGTCAGACCGTGCGAATGATCGCTGTCGATGAAATCGACTTCTTGCGCTCCGATGAGAAGTACACCCTGATCGCCTGGCGCGGCGACGGCGGCAAGCCAGGTGAAGCGCTCATTCGCACGCCACTGAAGGAACTGCTGGCCCAGCTAGACGCCAACCACTTTGTCCAGGTGCATCGTTCGGTGGTGGTCAATCTGCGCGCGATCAGTCATGTCGTACGCGGCGACAACGAGACCGCCGACATCCATTTGCGCGGTCGCAGCGAAGTGTTGCCGGTCAGTCGCAGTTATCTCCATCTGTTTCGGCAGATGTAAGTCAGATCCAGCCCCACTTTGCCGACCGCAGGATCTTGGCGATTCGTCGCGCTGTAGCGCGCTTCGTCCCGCCCGACTCGCGGCCCGTCGCAATCGGCTCGCCACAGTGGTGATGCGCACGCACACTCGTCTGCACCACAGCGCAAACGAGAGACGTCCATGCGTAGTCTGCATATCATCGCCGGTCTGATCGCCCTGGCCGCAGGCGCGCTGGCACTTTGCGCCCGCAAGGGCTCGCCGCTGCATCGTCGCAGTGGTCAGGTATTCGTTGCCGCCATGCTGGTGTTGACTTCGAGTGCCGTGATCATGGCTGTATTTATGCGTCCGCACCGGGTCAATGTGGTGGCTGGCCTGCTGACCTTCTATCTCGTCTGCAGCAGCTGGTTGACTGTGCGTCGCAGCGTGGCCGAAGCAAGAGGACGGATTGCCGCGCTGATGTTGCTGGCGCTTGCCGCCGGCGGCTACGCACTGAAGCTTGGCGTGGAAGCCAGCAACAACGGTATCGGTCATATCGGTGGCGTACCGCCCGCGGCGATCTACATGTTTGCCGTGGTCGGTCTTGTCGCTGCTGTGCTCGATGCACGCCTGCTCCATGCAGGAAACATCGTCGGGGCCCACCGACTCACCCGTCATCTCTGGCGCATGGGCTATGCGATGTGGATCGCCACGATGTCGTTCTTCCTCGGCCAGGCCAAGTTCTTTCCGCAGTCGGTGCGCGGCACCGGATTGCTGGCGATCCCAGTGCTGCTGGTGGCTGGCGTGCTGCTGTATTCCCTGGTCCGCGTGCTCGTCACCGCCAGACGCAAACGCGCACCTATCCACGTCGCCGAAGCTCAACGGTGATCCCCGACCGTTCCTACAGCGCAACGTTGATGTCGAGGTTGATGTTGATGTTGATGTTGATGTTGATGTTGATGTTGATGTTGTAGCTGGGCTTGCCCCGCTGCGTTTGGCGTTGGCGTTGGCGTTGGCGTTGGCGTTGACGTGGACGTGGACGTGGACGTGGACGTGGACGTGGACGTGGACGTTGCCGTTGCCGTTGCCGTTGTAGATCCTCCGTCACCCTGCAAGCGGTTTTTGGGTGCTTGCGGGTCTGTTTTTGTCCCAAGGCGAGTTGGTCCTGAACATGGCATGGATGCT
>JAYSZM010000154.1:0-13673 GCA_043738015.1 Lysobacterales bacterium | reverse complement strand
ATCGCCGCCAAGGCTGGTGGCCTTGGCAAGATGCGCAACGACGGCACAGGGTCGAAGACGCGATTTTATGTGTCGCAGAGTGTGCAACACCACACTAGGTGCCGTCGTTAACTTACTGGTAGCGCGCGCGAATGCGCTGGCGCCACGCTCGACTCAATTCGTTCTACAGCCAACCCTTCTGTCGAGCGATCCGGTATGCCTCGATCCGATTTTCGACGCCCAGTTTGCCGATCGCCTCGCTGAGGTAATTGCGCACAGTGCCATGGGTGAGACCCAGCTTCTCGGCAATGTCGTTCGCCGGCATGCCCTCGCCGGCCAGTCGCAGCACCTGGCGCTCACGATCACTCAGCGGATCCGACTCGCTCCAGGCATCTACCGCCAGTTCCGGATCTACGGCACGACCGCCACGATGCACTTTGCGCAGGGCGTCGGCGAGCTTTTCGGCCGGTGAATCCTTCAGCAGATAGCCACTGGCACCGGACTCCAACGCGCGCCGCAGATAACCCGGGCGCGCAAACGTGGTGAGGATCACCACTTTGCAGGGCATCGCACTGTCGCGGATGCGCTGGGCCAGTTCGAGGCCGGTGAGCTTGGGCATCTCGATATCGGTCAGTGCGATATCGGGACGCAGCAAACGAATTTTCTGCCAGGCCTCTTCGCCGTCGCCAGCACTGCCGACCACCTCGATGTCTGATTCAAGACTGAGCAGGGCGGCGAGCGCGCCACGCACCATCGACTGATCTTCGGCCAGATAGACGCGGATCATCGCGAGGCCACCAGGCGCAATTTCTCAAAGGTTTCGCTGCCCGAATCCGGTGGCTCGGGTAACTCCAACGGCGCAGTCACAATCAATCGGGTACCGCCACCCACTGGCGACTCCAGTTCCAGTCGACCACCGACCTCGGCCAGACGCTCGCGCATACCGGCGATGCCATTGCCCTCGGCGCGCACGCCCCCGCGACCATCATCTTCGAATTCCATGCGGACAGTGTCGCCACTGCGCCGCAGCAGGGCGCGACAACGGTGAGCTTGGGCATGACGGATCACATTGGTGGCCGCTTCACGCAGGGCGAACGCCAGCACCGATTCGATTTCGGGCGCCAGGGTAAGCGCGTCCGCCTCGTACTCGAAGTGGACCTGGGCCGATTCAAGTGCGACCCGGGCACTGGCACATTCGGCCAGCACCCCATGCGATCGCATGCCAGTCACGGCGCGCCGGACCTCGCTCAAGGCATCTCGGGCAACCCGCTGGACTTCGTCGATTTCGCGCCGCGCCGCATCGATATCACGGTTGATCAGTCGGCTGGCCAACTCCGACTTGAGTGCGATTACCGAGAGCGTGTGACCGAGCAGATCGTGCAGATCGCGACCAATGCGTTCGCGTTCGGCCATCGCGGCCATACGCCCCATCTCTTCCTGACTCAGGCGCAGGGCGACATTCTTGCGCGCATAGTTCAGCCAGATCCGGTTGCCGACACAGGCCATGCCGGCCGACAATAGAGTCATCGTCAGCGCAGGCACCAGAGGAACGCCGAGCATCGCCAGTCCGGCAACGAACAGCACCTGGCCGAGCACAAATACGCCGACCATCTGCCGTAACGGCAGGAATGCCGCGAGCACCGAGCCATAGATCAAGTAGGTATGGGCGAACATGTTGTGCGGCATCAGAGCAAGACCGAGCACCGACATCAGGATCAGGGTGCCTACCTTGCGCCAGCCGCGCGCCCAGTAAAAATGAAAGTACACCGGCAGGAACAGCATGATCGACGCCACTGTCGGCCACAGGCCGAATTGCGCCTTGGGCCCAAGGACCAGGGGAAACAGCAGGAGCGCCAGATAGCTGAGCGAGAAAAACGGCATCGCACCTGGCGTCAGTACCGGCGGCAACAGTCGTGCGCGCAGCGCGGTCTCGACCATTCGCATTCTTCCGCGCAGGGACGACGACCAACTGCCGCCGCTCATTCGACTGCACCCAAGACTGCATCCATTGTCATCAGATTCGACATGCGCTGCAGTCTAGGGTCCCGCTGAAAAAGTCGCACGTGCCGCGTCCGCATTTCATTGCGGTGACGGCGGCCGACGAGCCAGCCTGCATTCATCCCGTCAAACTGCTTGTCGGCGAACTTGATCGCGATGCATCGGCCGGACCTGGACGCACGCACCACGTCGGCTTCGATCAGGATGAGGCTGTGGCGATCAGGCATGGGCTGGGATTCACTGGCTTGGAAGGAATGCATGAAACGCACCATAGGTCAGCACGCCCAGCTCGGGCAGTCGACTGCGTCAAACGGCGGGTGTGACAAATGTCAAACGCCAAGGGGTTACGGCAAAAGGGCGCCGCTGCTACGATGTGCAACTTATCCAACTTACTGATTTTCAAGCCGGTTCCTGGAAACCGGACAGGAGAATACGATGAATTCGATGCAGAAACTTCAGGCGATGCGCCAGGCTGGCGGCGGTGCGCGAACCGTCGGCATAGACGAGGCTGCGCTGCGGCCCTTCATGGCCGCGGGCGGCGAACTGGAATCTGCCATCGCGGCAGCCTACGAGGAATTCCTGGCGCTTCAGCGCGAGTTTCCGGAGGTAATCGCACTGGATGAGCCCGCTCAGGTAGGCCTCATGCAGGACGGATTCATCAATTTCTATCCTGATGACGCGGTGAATCCGTATGTCGCGCTCGCCGCGCGCGGTCCCTGGGTCATCAGTCTCAAGGGCGCGGTGATCCACGATTCCGGCGGCTACGGCATGCTCGGATTTGGTCACACACCCGAGCGCGTGCTGGAAGCGATGAGCAAGCCACAGGTGATGGCCAATGTGATGACGCCCGGCATCGGACAACTCCGCCTGACCCGTGCGCTGCGCGCCGAGATTGGCCACAGCCGCGGCGGCTGTCCCTATCCGAAGTTCCTCTGCCTCAATTCCGGTTCGGAGTCGGTCTCATTGGCCTGCCGCATCGCCGACGTCAATGCCAAGCTGATGACCGATCCGGGCGCGCGTTACGCTGGGCGCACGATCAAGCGTCTGGCCGTCAAGGGCGCCTTCCATGGTCGCACCGAGCGGCCTGCCCTGTATTCGGATTCCAGCCGCAAAAACTACGTCCAGCACCTTGCCAGCTTCCGCAATGAGGACAGCGTGCTGACGGTCGAGCCGTATTCCATTGAGCAATTGCGCAAGGTCTTTGCCGATGCCGAGACGCAGGGCTGGTTCATCGAGGCGATGTTTATCGAGCCCGTCATGGGCGAAGGTGATCCCGGCCGCGCACTGCCGGCTGAGTTCTATGCCGTAGCACGCGAACTGACCAAGGCGCATGGCGCTCTGCTGCTGGTCGATTCGATCCAGGCCGGCCTGCGCGCCCATGGCGTGTTGTCGGTGATTGACTACCCAGGCTTTGAGGGCCTCGAAGCCCCGGACATGGAAACCTATTCCAAGGCGCTCAATGCCGGCCAGTATCCGCTGTCGGTGCTCGCCGTCAACGAGCGTGCCGCTGGCTCGTATCGAAAGGGCGTCTACGGCAACACCATGACCACCAATCCGCGCGCCATGGACGTCGCCTGCGCCGTATTGGCCGACCTGACACCGGCGATCCGCAGCAATATCCGGGCACGCGGCCAGGAGTTCCTCGACAAGATCCGTACGCTCGCGCGCGAGCTGCCGGCCGGGATGATCACCGCTGTACAAGGGACCGGACTGTTGTTCTCCTGCGAACTCGGCAAGCAATTCAAGTGCTTCGGCGCCGGCAGCACCGAAGAGTTCATGCGCGAACGCGGATTTGGTGTGATCCATGGCGGTACCAATTCGCTACGCTTCACGCCGCACTTCGGCATCACCTCGGCTGAGGTCGATCTGATCATTCAGGGAATACGTCAGGCCTTGCTCGAGGGACCGAGAGCGAGCGAAGCGGTGCCCGTACAGGCAGCAGCCTGAGCCAATCCGCAGGGCATGCATCAACTTACCCTGCCCGGTCGCTGTGCTCGGGCCTTTTAGCCGTCGCTGGCGCGTGCGAATCGCGCCTGACACGATCCGGACCAGACCATGAACCTGCGTCAGCAACTTGCCGAACACGGTTTCGAATCCAACGACGATTATGATTTCCAGGTGCGCTGCCTGTTCCAGGCGCGCCTGAGTCATCTGCGCTGCCTGCAGATCGGTGGCGAGTCCGGTCGCCGCAAGACTGCGCTGGCCAGCGCACTCGCGCACGCCCTGGACTATCCGCGCATCCTCTATCTCGATTTTTCGCAACCCGAGCCCGCCGCGCCGACCCAACCGACGATGCACGCAGACGACAGCGGCGGCCCAGCCGAACCGGCGCTGAGCGCGTTCGAGCGGGTCGTTCTGGAGGCCTGCGCGTTCAGCGAAGCCGAACGCTGCGTCCTGATCCTCGACCAATTGCAGGCAGCAGATTTTCGCGAGCAGATTCGGCTGTTCCAGTTTGTGCAGAGTTGCGAGTGGACTGCCGCCAGCAGCACGGTCAAGGCCAATACGCGCAATCTGTTGCTGGTGCTGATTTCCGAGCAGCCGATTTATCATTCGCTGGCGCATCTCGCCTACCGGATTTGGGCCGATGCCTCCGGTGGCCGTTTCGACTTCCGCGTCGAAGACTTTGGCCTGGGCCTGGACGCCCGTGAATTGTTCGTCGCAATGGGCGTGCTGTTCGACGCGGTGGGAACCACACCGACGACGAGTGAGTTCCGCCGAATACTCGATGACAGCCTCGCCAACGTCCGCACCAGCGAGCAATTGCGCCACTGCATATTCGGCTGGATGGAACGAATTGATCGCGCCCAGCTGTTCTCGCCAGCGATGTCGCCGGCGCTTGCGGCCTGCGTCCAGGCCATCAATCATTACATCGGTATGGACGAGATCGAATTGGGCAGCTGACGCCCTGCCCGGTCACAGCGCATCGGACAGCCGTCAGGCCGAGGCGCTAACATCCTTGCCCCGAAAACAGTTTCCTACGACCTGGGAGGGTCTCATGAGCAATCGCATCGCCTTGGTCACTGGTGGTACCGGCGGAATCGGTACGGCCATCTGCCGCAAGCTATCCCAGATGGGTCATCGTGTTGCCACCAATTATCGCGATGAGGCCAAAGCAAAAAAATGGCAGCAAGAGCAGTCCGCAGCCGGATTCGAGTTCACCATTGTGCCGGGCGATGTGGCCGACGCTGACTCGGCAAGCGCCATGGTCAAGGCAGTCGAAGCCGCGCTCGGTCCCGTCGACATCCTGATCAACAACGCCGGTATTACCCGCGACACCACATTCCACAAGATGGACGCAATGCAGTGGCAGGAGGTGATCAACACCAACCTGACCTCCTGCTACAACGTCACCCGGGGAGTGATCGACGGCATGCGTGCGCGCAAGTGGGGGCGGGTCATCCAGATTTCGTCGATCAACGGCCAGAAGGGTCAGTACGGCCAGGCCAACTACGCCGCTGCCAAGGCGGGCATGCACGGCTTTACGATTTCGCTGGCGCAGGAAAGCGCCAAGCTCGGCATCACCGTCAACACGGTATCCCCGGGCTATGTCGGCACCGACATGGTGATGGCCGTGCCCGAGGAAGTCCGCGCCAAGATCGTCGCGCAGATCCCGGTTGGCCGACTCGGCTCGCCTGATGAAATCGCCTATGCCGTCGGCTTTTTCGTCGCCGATGAGGCCGCCTGGATCACCGGGGCCAACCTGTCGATCAATGGTGGCCACTACATGGGCTGGTAGCACCGCCAGCATCGCTTCCCATGCCCAAGCGCTACGACCGAGCCTACTTCGACCGCTGGTACCGCACTCCGCGCCAGCGCGTCGGGCTGCGTTCCCTGCTTGAGCGCAAAGTCGCACTTGCGGTGGCGATGGCCGAGTATCACCTCGGCCATCGGGTGCAGAGCGTGCTCGATGTGGGTTGTGGCGAGGGCGCCTGGCGGGCGCCCCTGCTCCGATTGCGACCAGGCCTGCGTTACACCGGCTTCGATGCCAGCGAGTACGCGGTTTCGCGCTACGGCGTGCGGCGCAATCTCAAACTGGTCCGCTTCGGCCAGCTGGAGGCCGTGCGGCTGGACGCGCCGGTGGATCTGCTGATCTGTTCCGACGTCCTGCATTACCTCAATTCCGCCGAACTGCGCCTGGGCCTCTCCGGATTTTCCGAGCTCTGCGATGGTGTGGCCTTTGTCGAAGTATTCGCGCGCGGCGATGATTTTGTTGGCGACACTGATGAGTATTTCGCTCGCCCTGCGCGCAGCTACCGTGCCGCGCTCGCCGAGGCCGGCTTCCTGCCCTGCGGCTCGCATTGCTATCTCGGGCGTCGTCTCTCCGATGCCGCCAGCCGGCTCGAAATGACCTGAACGCGTACTGGTTCATCGGCGACTCATTGTGGCCAACGCCCACTGGCTAGAATGGCGCGCTGGCCCTACCCACCCTTGCCGAGGACCGTCCATGCCCCAGTTCCGATTCATGCCCGTTCGCGGTGCGGCTGTCCCTGCCCTGATCGGCCTGGTTATGGCAACCGTTCCGACCTGGACCCGCGCCGCCAAACCGGAGCAAGACAGCAAGCCGCCGACCATGAGCGAGGTCCTTGCGAACACCAAAGCCAGCGACTGGCGCGAGCTCGATCCGGAGAACACGCTGTACCTGAATCTGCCGGGGGGCCACGTCATCATCGAACTGGCGCCGCGCTTCGCCCCCAAGCATGTCGACAACATCAAGACCCTGATCCGCGAGGGCTACTTCGACGGACTGGCGATCTTGCGCTCGCAGGACAACTACGTCGTCCAGTGGGGCGACCCGAATTCCGGAGACGCTGAAAAAGCCCGCAAGATGAAACGTGGTGTCGCCAGTCTGGACGCCGAGTTTGCCGTCGGCTTTGATCAATCCTTTCCATTCACCGTGCTGCTCGATGGCGATGGCTACGCGCGCCAGGTCGGATTCAGTGGCGGCTTCGCCGCGGCGCGCGACCCTGAGGCAAAACTCACCTGGCTGACGCACTGCTATGGCGCCGTGGGCGCTGGTCGCGACATCGCTGCCGACAGCGGCAGCGGATCAGAGCTCTACGTTGTCATCGGCCATGCGCCACGGCACCTTGATCGCAATGTCACCCTGGTCGGTCGGGTGATCCAGGGCATGGACCTGCTGTCCACCCTGCCACGCGGCACTGCCGCGCTGGGCTTCTATGAAAAGGAGGAACAGCGGGTGCCGATCAGTTCGATCCGCATGGCCAGCGATGTACCGGCAAAGCAACGCCCGCAACTGCAGGTGATGCGCACCGATACCGCCAGCTGGACCGCCCTGATCGAATCGCGCCGCAATCGCCGCGATGAGTGGTACCTGCGTGCGGCTGGTCACGTTGAACTCTGCAACGTGCCGATTCCAGTGCGGCAGCGGCCCGATGACAGCCACAAGCCCTGACCCCGTGTCCGACTTTGCCAATGACACAAGGGAATCCCAGCCGGGACACGCTACCCGACGAGGCCCGAGCAAGCGCGGGCGTGCGGGCAGATGCGCAGCCGATTCCTCAGAGCGAAGCGCCCACCGCGGTCGCGCTGCGCCGGAGCAATAATTCAGCCATGGCGAGAAAATCCACTGGCCTTGCACAGCCGCTCGCGCCCGAATGCGCTGGTGAAAAGTCTGCCCCGGCATCGCGACCACCCCAGCACCCGATGCAGCGGCGTCTGCGTTGGCCATGTCTGCTGATTGCGGTCGCATTGGCCACGGGTTGCGCAACATCGCCACGGCCAGACAGCCCAGCGGAATCTGTGCCGATTCCGCTGGCCGAGTCGAGCCTGCCGCCGGCAGAACCTCTGGCCATCGAATCAGCTGAATCGCCCGATCCTTCGACCGATCAGGAACTCCCGGATGGCCACGCGCGTAGGGACCGTGCCCTGACCGCGCTCGGCGTCCGCTACCGCTACGGTGGTGGCACGCGCGAGTCGGGCTTCGACTGCAGTGGCTTGATCCGCTGGATTTACCAGGATCGGGCGGATCAACTTCCCCGATCCTCGCTCGCGCTCAGCCGCTTTCCCGCCGAAGACGTCGCACGCGAACAATTGCAAATTGCCGATTTGCTGTTCTTCCGGATCAATCGTGCGCGTACCATTTCGCACGTCGGCATGTACATGGGTGACGGTCAGTTCATCCATGCACCCAGCAGCGGAGGCAAGGTCCGCATCGAGTCGATAGCCAGCCCCTACTGGGCCGCGCGCCTGGTCAAGGCCAGACGCTTGCCGGCCAAACCCCAGCAAGACGCGGCGACGCAGTGAACCGGCCGGTGCCCGCTGGCGGCGTGATCGCCTGCTCCACGCGGTGGCCGGGAGGAAATTTGGTCCGCCCAGTGGAACCGAGCTGCCGGCTCTGCTAGGTTCGGGGTATGAGCAAAATCCGAATCATCAAGAAGTATCCGAATCGGCGCCTGTACGACACCGAGATTTCGAGTTACATCACGATCGATGAAGTACGCCAATTGGTCGTGGACGGCGAGACGTTTGAGGTTCGTGATGCCAAGTCGGGTGATGATCTGACCCGCAGCGTGTTGTTGCAGATCATCTCCGATCACGAGGAGCGCGGCTCACCGCTGTTCACCACCCAGCTCCTGTCGCAATTGATCCGTTTCTACGGAGATTCTCTGCAGGGTTTCATGGGCTCGTATCTTGAGCGCAGTCTGGACGCGTTTGTCGAGCAACAGCAGACCTTTCGTAACCAGATGAACAACGTGCTCGGGCAGACGCCGTGGACCGTGCTCAACGAGATGACCGAGCGCAATATGGAGCTCTGGAAGACCATGCAGGCAAGCGTGCTCAACCCGGCTACCAAGCCCGCTGACCCGGGCAACAAGAAGCGCTGATCCAGCCAATCCTGGTCAACAACGCACCGGTCCGGCCTATGCGGACGTTGACCGAGTGTCGGTAGCTAGCGACACCACTCCCACCCACCACAACCTCCGCTATCATCGCGCACTTTTGCGGCGCCACGGCTGGCGCGTGCATTCCTCACCGTCGGGAAGTTTTTCATGACACAACGCATTGCGGTGGTAACCGGCGGGATAGGTGGACTCGGTACGGCCATCTGCAAACGTCTCGCCGACTCGGGGCGCCGCGTGGTCGCAGCCGACCTAGGCAATCGTGGCGAGCGCGTTGACCAGTTCCGCAGGGAACTGAGCAGCTACGGGGAGCAGATCGAGTTCGCTGCCGTCGATGTCGCCGACTTCGAAGACTGCCGACGACTGATCAGCGAGGTTCAGCAACGCCTGGGTGCCGTTGACGTTCTGGTCAATGCGGCGGGGATCACTCGCGATATCAGTCTGCGCAAGATGAGCCCCGAGCAATGGCACGACGTCATCCACGTCAATCTCGATGGTGTCTTCAATATGTGCCGCCAAGTTGTCGATGGCATGTGCCAACGCGGCTTCGGTCGGGTCGTGAATATCTCCTCGATCAATGGCCAGACCGGGCAATTCGGCCAGACCAATTACTCGGCATCGAAGGCGGGATTGCACGGATTCACCATGGCGATGGCGCGTGAAGTGGCGCGCAAGGGCGTCACGGTCAATAGCATTTCGCCAGGCTACTGCCGGACCGCGATGGTCGAGACGATCCCGGAAGACATCCGCAATCAGATCATCAGCCAGATTCCGGTGGGGCGGATCGGCGAGCCCGGTGAGATCGCGCGCGCCGTCGAATTTCTCAGTGCCGATGACGCTGGCTTCATCACCGGCGTCAATCTGCCGGTCAATGGCGGCGGCTTTATCAGCTTCTGAACCGAGCCCACCTGTGACCGAGTCCGATGCGGCCCAATCCGGCAAATTTGCTACGGTCGCATCATCAAATCAAACAGTGCGGCTTCGACCTGGCGCGGCTTGCTGAACAAGAAGCCCTGACCCTGGGTACAGCCGAGACCCAGCAGCACATTGCGTTGTTCGGCCGTCTCGATGCCTTCGGCGATAACCTCGACGCCCAAGGTCTGCGCCAGCGACAGCACGGCTTCGACCACCGCCCGCGAGTTTTCTCCCGTGCCAGTCAAGCCGGTGACAAACGAGCGATCGATTTTGAGGGCATGCATCGGGAACTGATGCAGATAGCTCAGTGAGGAGTAGCCGGTACCAAAGTCGTCGAGCAGGGCGACCAAACCGGCACGTCGCAACTCCTCAAGCATCGCGCGCGCCTCGGCAGGATTGTCGAGCAGCGAGCCCTCGGTGACTTCCAGGCGCAGGCGTTCGGTGGCCAGGCCATGGCGGTCGATCATCTCAAGCAGCCGCACCGGGAGTTCGCGGTCGCGGAAATGGCGCGGCGACAGATTTACACTGACGTAGATGTCATCGGGAAAGCCGATCAGGTCTCCGCAGACACGCTCGTAGATCTCCATGTCAATCTGCTCGACAACCCCGATTTCCTGGGCGACATCCAGAAACTCGCCGGGACTCATCCAGCCACGCTGTGGATGCCGCCAGCGCAGCAGCGCCTCATAGCCCTGAACCGTGCCGTCGCGCAGATCAACGATCGCCTGGTAGAAAGGAATGAACTCCCCCTGCCCGACCGCACGCCGCAAATCGCTCTCGAGATCGAGCAGACGCAGGGCTTTCTCGTGCAGGGTCTCATCGAAGACCTCGTAGCGCTTGCGCCCACGCGACTTGGCCAGGTACATCGCGGCATCGGCATCGCGCAGCAACTCGTCCGGCACCTTGTAGCGCATGTGGCTGAAGGCCACCCCCACACTGGTCGAGGTGAACAGTTCCTTGCCATCGACATACATCGGCTGGCTCATGGTCTGGATCAAACGGTTGGCGACAATCCCAACGTCCTGCAAGTTGTGCACACCGGGTAGCAACACGGCGAATTCGTCGCCGCCCAATCGCGCGACCGTATCGACTTCGCGCAACGCGGATTGCACGCGCCTGGACGCTTCGATCAGCAGGGAATCGCCGACTGCGTGACCCATGCTGTCGTTGATCACCTTGAAGCGGTCGAGGTCAAGGTAGAGCACGGCGAAGGTCTGGGTCTCATCGCGGCGGAAGCGTGCCAGCGCGTTCTCCAGGCGATCGCGCATCAGGACGCGATTGGGCAGTCCAGTAAGTGCGTCATGCAAGGCATCATGCTTGAGCTTGTTTTCGATGTGCTCGCGCTCTTCGGCCTGCCGACGCAACTCGGAGTTTGCATCGGCGAGCAGGCGCGTGCGCTCATTGACACGACGGTCCAACTCGGCGCTGATCGACTTGAGCGTGTCCTGGGTGCGCTTGCGCGCCACCACGATCGCGACCTGGTGTGCGGCGTAACGCAACAGCAGAGGATCCTCACTGCGCCGCGCCAAGGCTTGCCGGAAGCCCCAGACCACCATCATCCCGATCAAACCGGAATCGTCGCGAATAGGCACCAGATAAGCGCCGTGTGGGATGGCGGCAGCGGGTGCGTCTCGGCCAGACGGAGGAATCAGCTCGGCAATGTCGGTCTGCTGCAGCAATATGAGGCTGGTTGCCCGAGCCAACCGCTCGGTGAACGGCTTCATCAACGCCCGGGTCACACGCTGCGCCGGCAGCGCCTGTTCTCCACCACTGTGCGGAAAGGTCAAGTCGTCACGCCCGGCATTGAACAGCGCCACCACCCATCCATCACTCTGCAAGCCCGAGGCGAAGCGCTTGTTCAGATAGTCGTAGAGATCGTGCGCATGCGGCGACGTGGCGGTCAGCTCAGCCATCGTCATCCAGGCGTGCAGCGTGTGCTGGGCCTGCTCAGGCGTGAATCGCGGCCATTCGTCGATACGGGCGGGCTCGGGTGGTGCGCTCATCTGATCATTCTATCAGTGCCACGCTGCGGTCTGGCAGCGCACAGTCGCTCAAGTCGAGCGGACCAGACCGGCTCCTGCCAGCACGCGGTACGAGTCCTGGAGCGCATGCTCGTAGCGACGCCAGCGCCCGACATAGCCGGAGTGCAGCCGCTGGTCTACGAGAACCGAACCCGGCGCAGCGACAGGGCGCTGATTGCGACTCGGATCGGCGCATTCCTCGCTCCAGTCAAGCCCGCAGAAACGGAATATGGCCCGCCCTACCAGGGCCGGCATGGTCACCAGCTGCTCGTAACGAACACTGAGCATGCGATCGGGCAAACCGTTCGCGAGTTGGCGCATCCACTCGTCGTAAGCGACATAGTGTTGCGCCAGCTCGCCCTGATTGAACGAGAACGGATTCACGCCTGTATACATCTGCCGAAAAATCGAGAAACAGTTGTCCATTGGATCGCGGACGATATGCACCAGGCGCGCCTCCGGCAGCGCCCTGGCTATGGCTGCGGCAAAGATGTAATTGGCAGGCAACTTCTCGGTCACGAATCCACCAGCGCCGAAGCGTTCGCTCAGGCGCTGGCGGTAGCGGCGCGCCAGTGCCTGCCAATCGAGTTCACCCAGCCGCGCCGCCATATCCTCGTCGAGAAAGTCGTCGCGCTGCAAGCCCAGTTCCTGCTTGATGCACCAAGAGAAATCCAGGCTCTCACCAGCGTGACGGACATCAGCATGATTGCCCAACATCCGCTCTACCAGGGTACTGCCGGCGCGCGGCATGCCCACGATAAAAATCGGCGTTGGCGCGCCGTCGGGCGCGGCGACCGCGTGCACCTTGTCGGTCTCGCGCTCCCACTTCTGCTGCCAATCGCGCATTTGCTGAAACACCCGCGCGTTGGATTCGGTATCAAGCACCAAACTACGGCGGAAATGCGTCGCCCCACGCAACAGGGCGGCGATCGCCTCCTCATCGCGGCCCAGCGCTTCGAGCTCAAGATAGCGTGCGAAGTCGAGCCAGACGCGGTCGATCGTCGAGTCATCCAGCACGGCTGCCCGCGCCTCTATCTGGCTCAGGTGATTGTGTTGCTCATCGAGATCGGAAACCTGGGCCAGTCCCCAATAGGCCCGCGCGTTCCCCGGCGCGGCCTCCAGCACTTTTTCGAAGGCCGCCTCCGCCTCGGATCGACGGCCCTGTGCGCGCAGTACGAAAGCGCGTGACAGCAGAACTTCGGGAGCGGCGGGTTCACCGAGCAAGGCACGATCCAACAGCAGCAACGCCTGCTCGTACTCGCCACCACGCTGCAGAATCCGGGCGAGTGCCTCGAGCAGTGGACCCTTGACCGGATTGAGCGCGACCGCGCGCATTGCGGAGGCGATCGCCAGGTGGCTGTCGCCATAGCCCATCTGGGCACGCGCCAATGCGGCGAAGTAGCCAGGTCGCTCCGGGTCCAGACGCGTGGCTTCCAACAACTGTGCGATCGCCTCCCGATATCTGCCAGCGACCAACTCTGTCATTGCATACCAGTAACGGGCTTCGGCAAGCCTGGGAAAGCGCGCAACACAGGATTCGGCGACCGCAAGGGCTGCGACCGAATTCCCGGAATCCAGATAGAACTTGATCCGCTTCAAATCGCGGCGTGCGCGTAATTCTGCAAGATCCTCCACCAGCACTCCGAATGCCGCGAACCGGGACGGCCCAGCTGACAGCATAGCGGCCCGCACCAGCGCCTGGCTGAGAACCCGGCAGAACCGAAGCTGGCGGCAACACCCGACGGCCGTACGACGCCTCCGCGCATCGTGCAATCTGCGCCGTGGTTTGGCACTGCATCAGTTTGAAATTCTGGCGATGAACCCCTTCTCCCGTTTACGGGAGACAGCCGCAGGCGGATGAGGGAAACGTGCGATAGCGCTCGGGGTCTGCCGCGCGCAT
>JAYSZM010000153.1:0-37911 GCA_043738015.1 Lysobacterales bacterium | reverse complement strand
ATCGCCGGGATGGTGCCGTGGAATGTGGTCTGGAAACCTGGTGCGGTCTTCCACCGCGGCAGCGCGGGCGAACTGATGATCGGACGCGAGGGCGCTGGTGCCGCCCGAGTCGGGGACATGCTCAACGATGCCGGGCTCGAAACCTTGCTGCATCGAAATCTGCCCGGCGTGCTCTGGGGAAAGCTCCTGCTCAATCTCAATAATCCGATCAATGCACTGTCCGGGCTGCCCCTGCGCGATCAGTTGGCGCAACGCGGATATCGCAGAATCCTGGCCGAGATGATGCGGGAGGCTCTACAGATCATGCAGGCGGCCTCGGTGAAACCGGTAAAGGCAGCGCGCCTGACGCCGCGGCTGGTTCCTTGGGTACTGGGTCTGCCCGACGCGGTATTTCTGCGCGTTGCCAGTTCGATGCTGAGGATCGACCCGCAGGCGCGCAGCTCGATGTGGGAAGACCTGCAGCGTGGTCGCGCCACCGAGATCGACTACATCAATGGCGAAGTGCTTCGACTCGCCGAATCGATCGGGCGCAACGCACCGCGCAATCGCGCAATGGTTGAGCTGGTGCACAGCATCGAACGACTTCCGGGTTCACGGTCCGAGCCGATGTCGGCCGACGCACTGGCCGCAGCATTGGTGCGCCGTCTGGATTGAGTGTCGCAAGCTCAGGCGAACTCGAGCCCGTGCAGGGCAAGCGATCCATGCGAGAAAACGGCTGAAGTCACCGAAGTATTGAAGCCGGTCCGGGCTGCACCGAGGGCGACGAAGACAGGCAACAGGTGCTCGCTGGTTGGGTGGTTTCGACGTGGCTCCGGCGCTGCTTGCTGCCATTCGAGCAGATCGTCGATGGCGTGGGCGCGCAGCTTGGCGACAAACCAGTCGGCAAATGCGATCGCCCAGGCGGCAGTGCTGGTGTTGCCATGCCAGTCCAATGCGCCGAGGTTGTGGGTCAGACCCCCGGAGCCGATGACCAGCACGCCACTTTCACGAAGCGGCGCAAGGGCACGGCCGATTTCAAAGTGCCAGCGGGCATTGCGCGCCGGACTCACGGACAGCGAGACCACGGGGACGTCGGCATCCGGATACATGTGGCGCAAGGGCACCCACACGCCGTGGTCCAGGCCCCGCGCCGGATCGACGGCGGCGTCGAATCCAGCGGTCAGCAGCAGCCGGCGTGCTTGCTCGGCGAGTTCAGAACTACCGGGAGCCGGATAGCGCAGTTGATACAGCGCTGGCGCAAAGCCGCCGAAATCGTGGATGGTTTCGGGGCTGCCGTTCGCGGTGAGTGTCGGCTCACAGCCGTGATGATGGGCGGAGATCACCAATAGCGCGCGCGGCTGCGGGAATCGATTTCCCAGCGCCCGCCATGATCGCGTCGTCTCGTTGTCCTCGAGCGCCATCGTCGGCGCGCCGTGGGAAAAGAAGAATGTCGGAAGGCTGGACATCTGGTTTGACCTCGCATGCGTTCAGACCAACCAGGTATGGCTTGCCCATCCTGTTCGCCATCACTTTCATTTTTGCGGCCAGCACGTCCTATGTACATTCGCCGCGCCTGCACGGCTACGTTGCAGCACTGCAAGCTGGCACCGTTTTGTCGAGCCGATCGCGTGCCGGAGCGCGGTCGGGCGTAGGTTCCGGTCGTACAATCCGGGTTCGAGTGACTCTGGTGCTGGATCATGTTCGACTGGAATGACCTGCAGGTATTCCTCGCCATTGCGCGTGGCGGCAGTCTGGCCGCGGCCTCACGACAGCTGGCGGTCAATCATTCAACTGTATTCCGACGACTCAACACGTTCGAGGAATCGCTGGGCGTGCGCCTCTTTGATCGGCTGCCGAGCGGCTATGCACTCACTGCCGAGGGTGCATCCATCCGTCCGCAGGCCGAACTCGTTGAAGCGAGTGTGCTGGCGATCGAGCGCGGTGTCGCCGGGCGCGATCTGGCCATGGAAGGCGACGTGCGACTTACGACGCCGGGCAATCTCGCGACCGAGTTTCTCGCGCCCCTGATGCCGGAGCTTTACCGACGGCATCCGGGCATTCGCCTGGAGATCGCGGCTTCCGACAGTGATTTCGACCTGGCCAGACGCGAGGCCGATATCGCCCTGCGCGCGACCCAGGCACCACCGGATTGGCTAGTCGGTCGCGAACTGCTCAGGATCCGCTGGTGGGCATACGCCAGCGCGGGGTACCTCGAAAAACACGGCAGCCCACGTTCGCATGACGATCTCCCGCAGCACGTTCTCATCGGCGCCGATCCGGCGTTTCAGCGGCTGCCGGTTTTCTCCTGGCTGCGCGAACTGGTGCCTGATGCCAGCATTCGTGCGCGTGCCGGCGATCTGCGCACGATGGCGGCCATGGCGGAGGCAGGTATCGGGGTGGCATTGCTGCCTGGAGATTCCCATTCGCCGCAGCTATCGCGCCTGTTCGAGCTCGATTCGCGCTTCGAAAGCGGGCTCTGGCTACTCACCCATCCTGATTTGCGCCATGTCGGCAGAATCAAGGCGGTGATGGACTTCCTGACCGAGAAGCTTCGCGGTGACCCACGGCTACGCGCGGCGGCAGTCGCATAGACACGGTTTCGCTGGCGCAAAGTCCGGGAGTTCCGGGGCTTCAATCTGCCACAATATGCGTCCACTTCTTTCCCCTCCTGAGGTTCACATGTCGCATTTCGACGTACGCTCTGCCAAGCGCCCAGATCCCGACCAGCCCATGGTCGATATCGCCAACTATGTGGCGGACTACCACATCAGTTCGGCCGAGGCCTTCGAGACCGCGCGCTACATGCTGATGGACTCGCTCGCCTGTTCGATGCTGGCGATGCGCTTTCCCGAGTGCGTGAAACATCTTGGTCCCGTGGTTCCCGGTGCCGACATGAAGGGCGGGGTGAAGATCCCGGGTACCGCGCATCAACTCGATCCAGTGCAGGCAGCATTCGCCATTGGCACCCAGGTGCGTTGGCTGGACTTCAACGACACCTGGCTCGCTGCCGAGTGGGGCCATCCCTCGGACAACCTGGGCGCAATCCTCGCCGTCGGCGACTATCTGTCACGCCGCGCAGTGCAGGCTGGCGACAAGCCGCTGACCGTGCGCGACATCCTGCGCTTTGCGATCAAGGCACACGAGATCCAGGGTTGCTACGCGCTGAAGAACAGTTTCAATCGGGTCGGTCTGGATCATGTGATCCTGGTGCGCCTGGCTTCGACGGCGGTGGCCGCGCACATGCTCGGCGCGAGCAAGGAAGAGATCATCACGGCGGTGTCGCACAGCTGGATCGACAACGGCGCCCTGCGCACCTACCGACACGCACCCAATACCGGGCCGCGCAAGAGCTGGGCGGCGGGCGATGCCTGTCGGCGTGCAGTTATCCATGCCTTGAATGCTGTCGACAAGGGCGTGGTCGGCTACCCCTCGGCACTGAGCGCCAAGACCTGGGGTTTCTACGATGTCGCGTTCAAGGGCAAAGCGTTCGAATTCGAACGGCCCTTCGGTAGCTACGTGATGGAAAACGTGCTGTTCAAGATCAGCTTTCCTGCCGAGTTCCATGCCCAGACCGCCGTGGAATGCGCGATGCAGTTGCATCCCCAGGTCGTTGACCGGATCGATCAGATCGAGCGCATCGCGATCGAGACCCAGGAGGCCGGTGTGCGCATCATCGACAAGACCGGGCCGCTGTCCAACTACGCTGATCGCGATCATTGCATCCAGTACATGGTGGCGATCCCGCTGATCTTCGGCGGGCTCACTGCCGATCACTACAATGACGATGTCGCCGCCGACCCGCGCATCGACGCGCTGCGCGAAAAGATGACAGTCAGCGAAAACCCGCAGTTCACCAAGGACTATTTTGACGCCGAAAAGCGCTACATCGGGAACTCGATTCAGATCTTCTTCAAGGATGGCAGCAAGACCGACAAGGTCTCGATCGACTTCCCGATTGGTCATCGCAAACGCCGCGGCGAAGGCATACCGGTGCTGGTGAAGAAGTTCGAATCAGCAATCAATGCCCAGTTTGGCGCCAAGCGGGCTAGGCAAATCGTGGACGTTTGCGCTGACGCTGCGCGAATGGAGGCGATGCCGATCCATGAGTGGATGGATCTGTTTGCTGTCTGAATCAGCCGGCCTGGGAAAGGCGCACAATCAGCGTACGCCTATCCCTGCGGAACCTCGACAGAGCGGGCCGGTGCGTCTCTGTGCGGCAGAACACACAGCAGCGCCGGCATTTAGCAGTCATTCAATGCGCGCATTGTCAAATAGCGTAGCAAATCAGGTACTTGAAATCCGGAAAATTTGCCCTGATCTGCGCGTCGTCTGACTTATAATCCAACTGCTGCGCCATCTCCCGGTGCTGTGGCCGCGAAAAAATCACAATGGAGATCCCGATGAACCGTAAAACACTGTGTGCATTGATCGCACTGTCTCTGGGCGGCGTTTCGGTCCAGGCTCAGGACTATCCCGACAATTGGTACGTCGCGCCTTCGCTGGGCGTGTCGTTGAACGATAACGAGCGCTACGTCGATGACGACGAGACGATCCTTTTTGGCGTTGGCCTCGGCCGTTACATCGCGCCGAACAGCTCGCTGGAATTCGCTGTGGACTACACCACGCGCGACTTCGGTAGCCAATTCAACTATGTCGGTAACTCCAGCTCGCTGGATGTCACCGCAACCCTGCGCCATTTCTTCACCGACTGGTCCTGGCGCCCGTATGTCTTCGGCGGTCTCGGCATGGGTTACCACCAGGCTGATCGACAGGTCGGCGGCGAGATTGATGTCGATGGCTGGGATCCGGTCGCGCAGTTCGGCCTCGGCATGCAGCGCGCCTTCGGCGGCAACAAGGCGTTTCGCACCGAGCTCGGCTATCGTGCCGACTACGACAACCGCACTGTTCCGGGCCAGACCGAGTTTGGCGACCTGTTCCTGACCGCAGCGGTCCTGTTCAACGTGGGCAGCCCCTCGGCTCCCGAAGAGCCGACCGCCATGGATCCGGCTGATGTTCCGGCCGAACCCGTCGAAACCACTCCTCCGCCGGCGCAGCCGACCGATGGCGACAACGATGGCGTGCTCGACGCTGACGACAAGTGCCCTGATTCGGCACCAGGCGAAGTGGTTGGTCCGGATGGCTGCCCACAGGCGATCGTCATTGATCTGCGCGGCGTCAACTTCGCGTTCGACAAGTCGGATCTGACCGCCGAGTCGACCGCCATTCTGGATCAGGCCGTTGACGTCTTGAACCGTTACCCGGCAATGCGGGTTGAAGTGGCCGGACATACCGATTCGGTCGGTACCGACGCGTACAACCAAGGTCTTTCCGAGCGTCGCGCCAAAGTCGTGTACAAGTTCCTGACTGACAAGGGCATTGATGCCTCGCGTCTGTCTGGTCCGAACGGCTACGGTGAAGCGCGTCCGATCGACACCAATGACAATGCCGACGGTCGCGCTCGCAACCGCCGCACCGAGTTGGTCAAGCAGAAGTAATTCGGCTGCGGCCTTCGGGCCGCTGCTCTGGTAAATTGAAAAGCCCGGTCATGCCGGGCTTTTCTTTTTTAGGCGTTGAAGTGGGCCAACTACAGACTGATCGCGTTCGGCAGCCGGATGCGGGCACGGGTACCACGGCCGAGCTCACTTTCGATGCTGACCGGCCATTGAAAGCGATCGGATAGGCGCTTCACGATGGTGAGTCCTACGCCATGTCCCCCGCGATCCGAGCGGCGACCGCGGTAGAACGGATCGAAGGCATGCGCGGCATCTTCCGAGGACATGCCGCTGCCACTGTCCTCCACTTCGATATAGTCCGGCGCGAGGCGCACGGTAATGCGTCCGGTCTCGGTGTACTGCGCGGCATTGCGCAGCAGGTTCGACAGCATGACCGAAAGGACGCGTGCCGAACCGTTGAGTAGGATACGCGCGTCCAGTTGCGCACGCAGCTCAATTGGTTTGCCTGAGATCAGCACCGCAGCGCGCTCCAGTTCTTCGGCGACCACATCGTTCACGCTGAATTGTTCGGTTGGAAGGCCGACATCGGCCTCGCGCGCGAGGATAAGGAAGGCTTCAATCAATGCCTCCATGTCGCCGGTTGCGCGCTTGATCCGGTTCAATGACTTGGCGATGAGCTCGCTGGGCTCGGCATCGCTCAGCATCACATCGGTCGCAATCTTGATGATGGTCAGCGGCGTGCGCAATTCGTGGCTGGCGTCGCGGGTGAAGTTACGCTCGCGTTCGACAAAATGTTCATTGCGCTTGGCAAATATTTCGATGGATTCAGCGAGGGTCTGTACTTCTTCGTCGCTGTTGGATGAGCGGCGGATTTCTTCGACTGCCTTCAGATCGGGCTTGTGCGGATCGAGCGCGCTGACACTCTGCGCAAGCTGGATGATGGGCGATACGGCGCGGCGCGATACCCGGTAGGTAAAGAATGAAACCAGGTAAACCGCTCCCAGCACAAAGCTGAGTGGAATGAGGCCGAACCAGAGCGCAAGACTGCGCAGCTGTTCCTGATGGAAGATCAGCCAGAGCCTGTCCACGCCGTGCTGGTCCACGTAGACCAGTTCATCGGCGCCTTCCAGGCTGAGCGCGTGGAAGCCGGGTGGCAGGGCCCTCAGGCTGGCCGGCACCGCGAGGTTCTCGACATTGCCGACGCTGAGAAAGCCCTGCATGTTGTAGGTGTCGGGAACTGGCCAGGCGGGATCGCGCTTGCGCCCTTCCCAGAAATGGGTGGCCTCGTCAGTCAGCGCGCGATGAATCAAAACGTCGCGCAGCACCACCATCGCGGCGTAGACACCGAGCAGGGTGGCGAGGGCGATCGATACCGTCTGCAGTACAAAGGCTATCCACAGCTTTCCGCGCAGGCCGCGTACCGGCGTGTGCGGCTTATCCGGCTTTCGCACTGTTGGTCAGCTCGGCATCGAGGTCGGTCAGTCGGTAGCCGGCGCTGTGGATGGTGTGCAGCAACGGCTTGTCGAAGGGTTTGTCGATCACTTTGCGCAAATTGTAGAGATGGCTGCGCAGCGTATCGGAATCCGGCAGCAGATCGCCCCAGACCTCGCGCTCGATGTCACGGCGGCTGACCACGCGCGGCGATTCGCGCATCAGGATGGTCAGCAGGCGGATGCCAATGGGAGACAGCAGCAGATCACGGCCGGCACGGGTGGCGCGCAGGGTGGCGGTATCCAGAACCAGATCAGCAACGCGCAGTACTTCGGTCGATACCTGGCGACGGTCGCGGCGGATCAGCGCGCGGACGCGTGCCTCAAGCTCGCGGATCTCGAACGGCTTGACCAGGTAGTCGTCGGCTCCGGCATCGAGGCCGACGAGTTTGTCGTCCAGCGTGTCGCGCGCCGTCAACATCAACACTGGCGTGGCCCGCTTGGCGTCATGGCGCAACTTGCGGCAGACTTCGATTCCATCCAGGCCAGGAAGCATCAGATCGAGCACAATGACGTCGTAGCTGTTGGTCACCGCCAGGTGCAGGCCGGTCACGCCATCGCTGGCATAATCGACACTGAAGCCACGGCGTTCGAGGAATTCACCCACCATCTCGGCGATTCCGCGATTGTCTTCGACCAACAGGATCAGGCCGGGGGTATCCTCACGTACAGTCATGGTGGGCTCCTTTCACAAGTGTGAAAATTAGAATTGAAGCGGCGTGATGGAAAGGTGAATTTCTGGGCTTTTGTGAATGCGGGCTAGGTCACATTGGCTATGTAGCTGGCACATAGCCTGCTTTGGGCTCATCGGATTTGGAGCATTGGGGGGTTTCATGGAAGCGAGCGAAAAAAGACTACATCCACGCAAAGACGTGTTCACCGCCGCCATGCTGGTTCTCGGTGATGAGGGCTATCTGTCTGAGGTATGGGACATTTCCCAGGGCGGCGCACGTCTCGGCCGGCCCAAGCGTTGGCCATCGTCGGGGTCCGAATTGGCCCGCGTGTTCTTCATGCTGGACCAGGACACGGTGATCAGCCTTGCGGTACGCGTCGTCCGTTCGGGTGACGATCACATTGGGCTTAAGTTTGTCGAAGGCCAGGAAGATCGCGTTCAGCAACTGATGTACGAGGCGCGGTTTCTGGAGTCGGAGACGACCTGAGGTACTCGCAGTGCATTGCCACCGGCGGCATTGCGCGATGAAGGCCAGCAGGGCCTGAAGCCGGTCCCGACCACGGAGCGGTGCTTCGATTTTCATCTACCCCACAGCCCGAGCTGGTCGGTCAGGCGCCGCTGGTGGCCACCCTGTCGCCGGCGTCCTTGAGGAATGCCTGATGCCTGCATGGTTGACGCCGATTGTGCTTTTGCTGGCTTCCAATGTGTTCATGACCATCGCCTGGTATGGGCATCTGCGGCACAAGCAGGTCGCCCTCACCACCGTGGTCCTGATCAGTTGGGGCATCGCCTTTTTCGAGTACTGCCTGCAGGTACCAGCCAACCGGATCGGGCATGCGGTCTACAGCGCGGCCCAATTGAAGGTGATCCAGGAGGTGCTCTCGCTATCGGTATTCGCGATGTTCTCGGTCTGGTATCTGGGCGAGTCGCTGAGCTGGAATCACCTGGCCGGATTTATTCTGATCGCGGGCGGTGCGGCTCTGGTGTTCATGGCCTGAACGCGATGCCTGGAGTTCAGAAAGGTATCTTGCCGGTCAGCATGTCCTTGTACATCACCCAGTCGCCGGCCAGACTGTAGAACGGATGCTTGAAGGTCGCGGGACGATTCTTCTCATAGGCAAAATGGCCGAGCCAGGCGAAGCCATAACCGATCACTGGCAGACTGAACAGCCACCAGGGTGTCAACCAGCGCAGACTCACGGCAAGCACGATCAGCAAAATCAGCGTGCTGCCGGCAAAGTGCAGGCGCCGGCAGGTCGGGTGCTGGTGTTCTCCCAGATAGTAGGGATAGAAGCTGCGGAAGCTGTCGAATCGTTGATTCATGCGCGCACCCTTATGTCGTTGGGACGCGCCTGATCTGGCGATCAGTCCGCGGGCAGGGCCGGCCTTGATGCGCCGGCCCGCACTCGCAGCGTGGCCCTAGTCTTCGAATTCATCACCAAACATGCCGCTGTTGTCGGCGTCGGTTGCGCTGTTGTTGACCATGTCTGGATCGCCGACGCCGGCGCCTGTGCTCACTGTGGCGGTGTTGCTGATGCCGGACTCCGAAGTGACGCGAACCGGTGCGTTGACCGTGAAGGTTACGCTGCTCGCGGCTGGAAGATCGACCAGCACGCTGATATCGCCCATTCCAGATCCGACTGCGCAACTGGAATTGCCATCGTCGACGCAGCTCCAACTGGTTGCCGCCTCATCGAACAGGGTATCGTCAATATCATCGCTTACCAGCGCGCCGATCGTGGCGGCGGGACCGGCATTGCTCACGACGATCGTATACACCGTCGTCGAGCCGCTTTGGACCATATCCTCGCCATTGCTCTTGCTGATTGACAAGTCGGCTGCCGGAATCACTTCGTGGTCAGGCGAGGTATCCGTGGCGAAGGCATGGTTGGCATCGCCTGTGTAAAACGCCTGGAACACGTAGGTCCCGATAGCGAGCGGGGCGGTATTGATCGTCGCGACGCCATTGCTGATGCTGGCGTTGCCGACCGGGCCGGACGTCGGCGAAACCATCTGGAAGGCGACCGTACCCACCGGGATACCACCCGTCAGTGTCGCGACCAGCGCTGTGCTGTTGCCCTGAAGACTTGGATTGGGCGAGGTGGTCAGCGTCATCACCACAACTGCCTGGGTGATCTCCTGGGAAATCGGACCGGCCGCGCTCCCGAAGTAGTTGGCCGTCTGCGCATAGCTTGCGGTGATCGGGTGCGTGCCCGCATTGAGATTGTTGAGCGTGAGCTGTGCTGACCCGGCGACCAGGGCCACGGTGCCGATCGGCGAGCCATTGTCACTGAACACCACGTTGCCAGTTGGCGTACCGCCGCCTGGCGGGGTCACCGACATGGTGGCCGTGAAGGTCACCGACTGACCATAAGCGGCCGAGATCGACGAGGAATTCAGGACCATCGTGGTTGTGGCACGCGCAACGGTCACTGCAGTGGCGGCCGAGGCACTGGGCAGATGTTCGCTGTCCCCGGCGTAGTTTGCAGTGATGCTGTAGTTCCCTGCGTTCGGCGTGTTGAGAACCAGTTGCGCCTGCCCGCTGCCATTGACTGCCGCAGATCCCAGCGTGGCGACTCCGTTGAGGAAGTTGACCGTGCCGGTAGGCGTCCCGCCGCTGACCTGTGCGGTGAGGGTGAGATTCTGGCCGAACACGATGTTGTTGCTGCTGACGTTCAGTGTGGTCGTCGTGGCCGTGCCGTTGTTGAACACATAAGCCGAGCCGGAGTTGTTGCCGACGCCCGTAACATCGTCCATCGGGGCGCCGACGATCGCTGTGCCACCGGCCAGCGCAACGCCGAATCCGAAGTTGTCGTTGAGTGCTGCGTCACTGGCGATGTACTTGTCGAGCTGAGCCCAGCTCGTACCAGTACGTCGATACACATAGGCCGAGCCAGCATTCACCACATCGGCAAGATCGTCGACATAGGCACCGACAACGGCGAGGTCACCCGAGATCGCAACCGAGTGACCAAAGAAATCATCGACGGCGGTATCGGATGCGAGCAGATGGGCCTGGAAGTTCCAGGTTCCGGTGGTCTCGAGAAACACAGAAGCGCGGCCCGAGTTGCTGCCAGGAACACCATTGAAGAACGGCTGGCCGATGAGGGCCGAAGTACCACTGATCGAAACGCTGGCGCCGAATTCGTCCTCGGTGGTTCCGGTCGGCGGTGTCAGTTTGGCAGTCTGAGTCCAGACGCCGGTATTGCGGGTGTAGGCGTAGGCACCGCCGGCCTGGATGCCGAAGGCATTGCTGTCCTTGGGAGCGCCCACGACGATACGTTCACCCGAAATCGATACGGCATTGCCGAATTGATCGCCGGTTGCGGCGTCGGAGGCGATCAGGCGCTGCTGCTGGGTCCAGGTTCCTGCCGAACGCGTGAACACATAGGCTGAGCCGGCGTTGAGGGTGGGGATACTGTCGAGATTTGCGCCGGCGACCAGGGTGTTTGCGTCCAGCGCAACGGAAAATCCGAAATTGTCTCCGGGCAGAATATCGGTTGATACCAGACGTTGCTGCAGGGTCCACACGCCAGCGCTACGCGTATAGACATAGACCGCTCCGCTGCCGCCCTCAAACGGAGCGCCAACCGCCATCGTATCCCCCGACACGGTGACCGAGTAGCCGTAGTTTGCGTTAACCGTTGGCGTCGACGCGACTAGACGCTGCTGCCTCGTCCAACTGTTGCCACCACCGCGGATAAATACATAGACCGAGCCCGCATCGTTAGCAGCCGCCTCGTCGTTGAGATAGGCGCCGACCACGGCGGTATCGCCGGAAACCGCAACCGAGTAACCCATATTGTCTTCAGCTGCGCCTTCACCCACATTGGGCAGGAGCTTGAAGGACTCACTGACATCGGCGAGGCGAATGCCGATTCGCGATACCGGCAGGGATTTGACGTACGCGCGCGAGGCCTTGCCAGTCAGCGCGTCTGCTGTCGTCGTAGCCTGGGCGGGGGCTTGCGTGATGAGGCTGGCGGCCAGCAGCACGCCACCAAGTAAAAATGCGGTTCTGAAAACAGTCACTCCATCACTCCTTGCAGGGCGAGGCTCTGTAGGCCTCATACTCACAGGCTGGGGCTGGAGGCACATTAATCTCCGCCGCGCCAATGTCTCGAATACACAATACGCCGATTGTATCGGCGTGCCGTGATGCATTTTGACTGGGCACCGTTGAATTTTAGTTATTTCAGCCGCCGTTCATCTGGGCGGCGTTGTCTGCCGTTGCGCGCGCAGCTGAAAAACCAGCAGAACAAGGGCAGCAATCGCCCGCGATGCCGCGTTCTGCGCAAGCTGGCAAGACTTGGGTCAGCGGCGTTCGCTACGCTTTGCCTCGTCCCAGAGCGCATCCTGGGCGGCCAGGTCGAGCGTCTCCAGCGACTGCCCGCGAGCGAGCGCGAAAATTTCCATCAGACGGAAGCGTCGCTCGAATTTGCGGTTGGCGTGGCGCAGCGCCTGCGAGAAATCCACCTTCGCATGACGGGCCAGATTGACGCAGACAAACAGCACGTCGCCGATCTCGTCGGTAAGCCGCTCGGGATCGCTGCCCTGTGCCATTTCGGCGCGCACTTCGTCGAGCTCTTCGTGCAATTTCCCGAACACCGGCGTGACATCCGGCCAGTCGAAGCCAACCGTCGCGGCTCGCTTCTGCAATTTCAGCGCACGTTGCCACTCCGGCATGCCCTGAGTGATCCCGGCGAGCACGCTGGCATCGTCACTGGGCTTCTCGCTGCGCTTCTGTTGCTCCCAGAGCCGGGTCTGTTCCTCGGCGCTGCGCGTCGTCGCATCGCTGAACACATGCGGATGGCGGCGCACCATCTTGTCGCAGATCGCGGCGACCACATCATCGAAACTGAAATGTCCAGCTTCGTTGGCAAGCTGGCTATGGAATACCACCTGGAGCAGAAGATCGCCGAGTTCATCGCGTAGATCCTGGAAGTCCTTTCTGTCGATGGCATCGGCGACTTCGTAGGCTTCCTCGATCGTGTACGGTGCAATCGTGTCGAAGTTTTGCTTTACATCCCAGGGGCAGCCGGACTCGGGGTCGCGCAGCCGACGCATGATGTCGAGCAAGCGCTGCATCGGCGCTGCCGAATCAGCCATTGTGAGCGGACCCGCGGGCTTCGCCCAGCCACTGAGACCATGGCGCCGATGCATCGGCATAGGCCATGAAGTCGGGATTGAGCAGGCTGTCGCGCAGGTTGTAGCGCAGCGGCTCGAGCGCCATGTTGGTGACCCGGCCTCCGGCCGCCTCGACCACGGCCTGGCCTGCCGCGGTGTCCCATTCGCTGGTCGGACCAAAGCGGAAATAGACGTCGGCTTCACCCTCGGCGACCAGGCAGAACTTGAGCGCTGATCCCATCGGCCGCAGTTCGTACGCGCCGATCGCATCAAGCACGCCAAGCAGGCGCGGATCGGCGTGTGAACGGCTGCCGGCCACGCGCAGGCTACTGCCACGCTGCCCCGTCACCGCAATGGCACGCAGGGATCCATCGCGCTCATGGCGCCAGGCGCCCAGTCCGCGTGCGCCCGCGCAGGAGTAGCCCGGCACCGGGGCATGAACGACGCCGAGCACGCTCTCATGGTTTTCGATCAGTGCGATGTTCACGCTGAACTCGCCATTGCGCTTGATGAATTCGCGGGTGCCATCGAGCGGATCGACCAGCCAATAGGTGGGCCACTGATGACGCTGATCGGTATGGTTCGTCGCCGATTCCTCGGAGAGCACCGGAATGCTCGGCGTCAATTTGCCGAGTTCGCGCACGATCAGTCGATGTGCTGCCATGTCGGCGGCCGTGAGCGGCGAACGATCATCCTTCAGCTCTACGGCGAACGCGCTGTCATAGACTTCGAGAATCGCGTGACCAGCACGCTCGGCAATCTCGCGCACGGCGCCGAGCAGTTCAGCATGGCTGGCGGTCATCAGACTTCCTGTGCCCGTTGTTGCAGATACTCGCGGGTGACAAACAGTGCGGCAATCGAGCGGCCATCGGTGACATCTTCGCGGCCAACCAGTTTGTTGAGTTCGTCGAGGCGCCAGGGCACCACTTCGAGTTCCTCGGGCTCGTCGCCTTCAAGACGCTCAGGGTAGAGATCCTCGGCCAGCACCACATGGATCATATTGGCCATGTAAGTTGGCGCCAGGGCGAGTTTGGTCAGCAGGGTCAGGCGGCGTGCGCCGACACCCACTTCCTCTTTCATCTCGCGATTGGCGCCCTCGAGTATATCTTCGTCGCGCTCGAGTCGGCCTTTGGGCAGGCCGAGCTCATAGGCGTGCAATCCTGCAGCGTATTCGCGAACCAGGAGCACGGTTTCGGCGTCGCGCATGGGAACCACCATCACCGACCCACGGCCGGAGCCCGGCATCCGCTCAAAAGTCCGGCGTGCGCCGTTGCCGAATTCCAGATCGATCTGCTCGAGCTGGAAGCGGGTGCCCTCGTTGAGGATTCGTCGTTCGTGGATGATCGGTAGTTTTCGCATATAGTGGATTGTAGCGCTGGGCCATGTCGGCCGGACTGGGTCCGGCAGGGGCGCAGAGCGAACTTTTGCATCAGGTCAGCAAACTGCCCCGGACCCGCGGCGGCGATGGCATGAATACTGGAGCTAGCTCAGGCGCGCCAGCAGGTCGGCATGCAGATTGGGCCGGGCGGCCAGCATTGAGCGCGTCTCCAGACCAACTTCTGCACCGGCGAGATCGGTGAGGATTGCGCCTGCCTCGCGACCAATGACGGTCAGCGCGGCAATATCGAGAATATTGAGGTCGGACTCGATCACCGCGTCGACCGCGCCGCTGGCAAGCAGGTGGTAGTGCAGGAAATCACCATAGCCACGGATCCGGTTGCATTCTCTGATCACGCCGCCGAGCGCCGCCCAGCGCCGGCTATCGGCGGCGAGACTGCGGATATTGCCGGTCGAAATCTGCGCAGCGGACAGGCTACGGGCGGGGCCGATGTCGACACGCTCGGCATTGATCCACGCGCCGCCACCACGGCGCGCCCAGGCGCATTCGCCATACTGCATCGCGCTTGAAACACCGAGCACAAGCTCGTCGTCGACCATCAAGGCGATCTGGGTAGAGAACATCGGGTAGCGACGCACAAACGACTTGGTGCCATCGATCGGATCGATCAGCCAGAGCATCCGGCCCTGGCCCGAGCGACCGAACTCCTCGCCATAGTAGGCGTGATCAGGGAATTCAGCGCGCAGTACCGACAAAATCGCCTGCTCGCATTCGCGATCGGCGATGGTCACCGGTGACTCGTCGGACTTGGTCTCGACATCGATCGGCGCGCGGTAATAGCGCGCGACAACCGCTTCGGCGGCATCCGCAGCTCGACGGGCGACGGCGAGTGCGTGATCGAGAAATTCGCTGTCCGGCTTGGTCATGCTGCGTGCTCAGTAAAGTTTGTTGATCGTCCCCTCGACGCGCAGCAGTGAGCCGCCGTCGAGCGTGCGTTCGCCCACGTACATCAGGGCTTCGTGGATCTGTTCATTGCCGGGTCGCGCCTGCAGATGAACATCCGCCTTGAACGCCAGCCCACGCAACTCGATCATGCCGCGCGCCTGCAAGGGTCCGCCATCGTCGTGGACGCGGCCCTCGACCGAGCCATCAGCGCGCGGCGCGAAATCGACGATGATGCGGCCGAATCGGGCCTCGGCCGCGCCGCTGACGCCGACCTCGTCCCAGATCATTTGACCAATCGCGAGACTTACTGCGCCGTCCTCGATCACCACATCGTCCATGACGACGCGGATATTACCGAGCAGGCGCAGCGAGGGAATATCGAGCACCGGGGCCAGCATACTGGCGGGAAAATTCGCACGCGCGGCGGCGAGCTCAACGCGCTTGCCGCGCAGTAGAAAATCCGACTCGGCCTGCCATTCGGCGCCGCTCAGATTCAGCTTTCCGCGTGCGCTTCCGCGCAACGCTGTCCATGGATCGAGCTGCCAGATCACCGGACCAACCGGCCTGGCGGCATAGCTGAGCATGGCCGCCTTGCCCTGCCAGAGCGTGCCCTCGATGCCCTGCAGGCGCAGCGGTTGGGCGCGCCCGCCGTAGCGATCGTAGACATAGCGGGCCGGGACCGACATCACCAGCGCCACGGCGATACCGATCAGGAACAACAGGAAGACCAGCAAGCCTGGCCAGCGGCGCTTCTTGGGTTGACTCATGAATAATTTTTACCGTGCAGGAATGCCGGGCGCAGGCCCAGAAGCTGTGGAAAGCGATCAGCGAATCTCGCGCAAGCTGGAAGAGCGTTCAAGTCCCCGATTCGACCAGGCCAACACGGCCCTCGACCGTGCCAAGCGCTGGACCGCGCTGCAGGGAGTACTCGTCGACACGCACGCCGTAGGCTGAATTCAGACGTTCCAGCCAGAGTGCCAGCTGATCAAACTCGGCGGCCTCGATGAATACATTGACGCGACCGCCCGAGACCGGCTCGATGCGCTTGATCGCGTGACCCAGGCGCGCCTCGCGCGCCGTGCCATCGGCAAGCGCGAGCAGGGAGCGGCCACCGCGCTCGAACACACTGGCACTGCCGGCCGAGCCAAGCGACTGCAATTGCGCCGAGGCCTGATGCATATAGGCCAGGTCGGCTTCGCTCTGACTGGCCTGGCTGAGCAGCGAACGGCGCGAGCGCAGCGTCGGATCCCAGAGGAAGGCCCAGAACAGCAGCAGCGCGACCGGCAGCGCAGCGAGGCGCAGGATACGGCGATCACGATCGCTCAGGGATAGCCACCAGGTTTTCATGCGCGGGCCTCCAATTTGATGCGACCTTCGATCACATCGCCCTGGGTCTCTGCGGTCTCCAGCGTGGCCTTCAGTCCGGCCGTGGCCGAGAGGCTTTCACGCAGTCCATCGAGTGCTTCGATGCTCGGCGCTGACAACCTCAGCGAGAGCACGCCGGCGCGGTACTCGGCGCCCTCCAGTGCAATCCGTGCCTGGCCTGCCAGCACCGGTGCGCTCAGCGCCAGCAATTGCAGGCCGCCGCTCTCACTGCCATTGCCGCCGGTCGCGACCTTTACGGCGTTGCGCATCTGGGCGAGCGGGTTGGGCACGCTGCGGGCTTCGGGAAAACGTTCGCGATAGACGCGCTCCATCTCAGTGTTGAGCGCCTGCACGCGGCGGGCGAGTCGGATCTCGTCGAACTTCAGATAGCCCATCGCGAGGACCAGGGCTGCAGCGGCGAGCCAGCCGATGCGCGACCAGCGCTGACGCAGATCGGCACCGCGATGGGCCTGCGCAAACGGTCCGGTGAGCAGGTTCAGTTCAGCCGCCTGTGCCGCACCGGGGGCGAGCAGGCCCAGCGCCGAACCGCCGGCCTCGACGCTGAGCCTGTCGATATGCAGGTCCGCCGAGTCGGGCAGCATGCTGTCGAGCAGATCGGTGTCGACTACGAAGGCGCGATCACCGGGCAAGGCGACCAGGGCGCGTTCACCTTCAATCAGCACCGAGCCGTGATCGCGGCCAGAGCGCAATGCCAGCACATCGGGGCTGACACTGTCCGGCACGATGCCGCGCGCTGCCAATGCCGATATCCAGCGCCGCAGAAGCTCGGGCTCGATCGCCGCGATGCACCAGCTGCCTGGTCCGCGCGCAGCTACCGCAAAATGCAGGGCATCGACATTGCCGGCAATCTGTTCTTCGACCGCAAACGGCGCGGCCTGGCGGGCCTGTTCGACATTGCGTGCGGGAAGGTTGGTGGTCAGCAGGGAGATCGATTCGCTGGGCACCAGGACCAGGATCTGTCGCGCGGCGGCCAGCACCGATGCGGGCGGCGCGTGCTCGCGCAGAGAATGGCCGATGCGGCCATTGGCATCCACGCGCAGCCAGTCGAGTGCTTGCTGCTCGCCGCGCCAATGGATCAGCAAGGTGTCGCGCAGGGTTCGGGAGTCGTTAGTCATCTCCGCGATCTTACTCAGAACGAGCCGCGGCTGCGCGCGACGACCCGCTGATCTTGCTGCGGCTTGCGTTCGATCACGCTGAAATAGGCGATTTCTATGCCATCCATATCGATCACCGACTCGGCCAGAAAGCGGCTGCTGGAGACGCTCAGCCCCCCGCCATCGCCGGGTTCAAGGCCAGCCTCACGCAACTGGCCGATCAGCAGATCCACCGAGTCAAAACGCGCACGGCCCTCGTTGTAGAGCCGCCGCGCCACGGTCTCGCTCATCGCGGGCGCCAGACTCATCAGTACGCTGAGGCTGGCGGTGTTCACATTGAGCAGGGACTCGGCCGGCGCCGCGCAGACGTGCGGCTCCAGCGCGGCATAAATATCGGCGTCGATACCCCTGACCAGACGCAGCTCGGACACATGGGCCATTGGCTGGTTGGCGGCGCGGTAGGGCGGTGTCAGCAAGAGATAACTCAGGTCTTCGGCGCCGCGCGGCAGTGGCGTGCTGTCGCTGTCGATCCAGTCAATGATCGCTTCGACCAGCTCGGCGTCAAGCTTCAGGACCTGCAGCAGGCGTTCCCAACGCTGGCGTTCCACCGCGTTGACATCGCTGCCCTGAACCAGGCGATTGATGTTCAGGCAGCCATTCATGTCGCTCAGTCGCCCGGCGATCTTGCCGCCCGGCACATCGGTCGGTGGTAGCGCATTCGCCCACAGGTCCTGGCGCGAATCGACCGGATCGCCATCGGCCAGATCGCGCCGCAGCACCTCGATCGCATACGCTTCCAGGCCGCGCGCATAGCCATAGGCCTGCTGCTCGCGGAGCAGATTGCGGGTGCGTGCCACCGCCATCTCGCCGTCATCGATCATCGCGGCGACGACCAGGGTGCCGATCGCCACCAACAGCAGGGCGATGATCAGGGCGACGCCGCGCTGTCGATTCATGGCAGTACAGCTCCAGCACGCTCGGTTGGCAGGGCGCTGGCGAGCTCAATCACCCGCCGCAGCTCACCGTACTCGCGCGTGGTGATCACGATGGCGATCGCGCGCGGCAGATCGGGGGCGACGCCTTCACGGGCATTCGGCCGCGGCCATTGGTTACTCCACTCACTGCCATCGAGGTAGCGAAATTCGAGTCGGCTGACCGAATCGAGCATCGGGGTGATCAGCGGTTGGCTGTCGATGGCGCGATCAAGTACAGCGAAAGTGATGCGGTTGAGCTGCTGATCGGCCAACGCCCATTGCACGCGCTCCAATCGCGATCGGGTGACACCGAGTGGATTGGCGAGGCCGGCACGCGTCAGTTCGACGCTGACGCCATCACCGCGCAGCATGTCGGCGCGGTCGCCATAGCCCTCGCGTATGCCACGGTCGATCGCCTGGCGCAGATCGCGCTCAAGCCGGCCGATCGAAGTCTGCATCCTGCGCAGATTGTCGGCCCGCGCATGCAGGTTTTCGCGCGAGCGCAGCAGGGTGTCGACGGCGGCATAGGCCGCAGCGGACATCAGCGCAAAGATCACTACCGCAACCAGAACTTCGATCAGGGTGAACCCCGAGATCGAACCGCGACTCGCTCGACCTTGCATGCTCATAGCCCGGAAAACCCGACCAGGCTGATCACAGGCGCGGCATCGACGGCGGCGTTGGCGGGGAATACATGCAGGTCGATGCGCCTGATCGAGGGCTCAGGTGTGGCCTGCACTACCAGAGTCCATTTGAAGTCATAGGGGCCGGCACGACCCTGGCCCTCGCGCTTCCCAACGCGCGGAAAGCCCTCGCGTAGCCGAAACTCGGTCATCGTGGTGTCGGCAAGCCAACCGGCGAATGTGAGTTGCTCGAGCTGTGCCTGGCGCTGCGCCATGCGTGCCGTCGAGGCCAGCAGGGCGGTCATCGCGACGGCGATCACAGCCAAGGCGGCGAGCACTTCGATCAGGCTGAAGCCCGTGTGCTGGCGCAATCGCCCGGTTAGATTCACGGCGCGTACTTCCAGTCCAGCCACTCGCGGGAATCGGGCAGGCGGCGTTGCAGTCGACTGCTGCCAGCGGTCTCTATCAACAGGCGATAGCTCGGATCATTGGCGCCGGCCAGCAACTGGAGCATCAGGCTGGTGCGTTCGCCGGAAGAAAAGCAGAGCATCAGCGGACGCTCCGAGACCACGGGGCCGAGCTCGGGCTCATCGAGCGCGAGATGAATGTCGGCGGGTAGTTGGTAGGGCGCCAGTGGCGCCTCGATCTGCAAGTCGAAATCCTCGCCGCGACGCTTGCTGAAAGCATAGCTGCCCTCGCCCAGATGCAATCCGAGATCGCGTCCGCTCAGTTCGGCGCGCTCGCAGGCGGCATCGATGCGGGCCTGCAGCCGTTCCGCCTCGCGGCGCAGGCGCGGCTCGTTGCCCGCGCCCGATGTCGATAACACGAGCACGCTCGCGACCACGGCCAGAATGGCCAGGGCGACCAGCATTTCGATCAACGTGAAGCCGCGCGCGTGCACGATCACCAATTGCCGATGTCGGCGTTCTCACCTTCACCACCGAGCTGGCCGTCCTTGCCCAGCGAGTAGACATCGAACTCGCCATGCTGACCGGGGCTCAGGTACTGATAGTCACGGTTCCAGGGATCCTTCTGCAGGCGATCTATGTAGCCGCCAGTCTGCCAGTTCGCCGCCTCGGGTTGGCCGGAGGGTTTTTCGACCAGGGCGCGCAGACCCTGATCGGTGCTCGGGTAAGTGAAATTGTTCAATTTGTACATGTTCAGCGCGCTCGACAGCGACTGCACATCCGTTTTGGCTTTGGCGATCAAGGCGGTTTCCACATTGCCGATCACCTTGAACGCGATGATCGACGACAGGATCGCCAGAATGGCGACCGCGACCACGATCTCGATCAGGGTGAAGCCGCGTGCGTGGGAGCGGGGAAGGGACATGGCATCTGGCCTGCTGGTGTTGAGAGGATGAGCGCAATCATACTGGCGGACCCCGCCCGCGCCGAGAGCTGATGCTTCCATGCCGATGAACAAGGAACTGGCCGAGCGCGATCTGCGCGTGCTCTGGCATCCCTGCACCCAGATGCATGACCACGAAAGCCTGCCGATGGTTCCCATTGCGCGCGGCGAAGGTGCCTGGCTGATCGATCATGACGGCAATCGGTATCTGGATGCGATTTCGAGCTGGTGGGTCAATCTGTTCGGCCATGGTCATCCGCGCATACGCACGGCCATCGCCGAGCAGCTTGATCGGCTGGAGCACGTGATTCTTGCCGGTTTCACCCACGAGCCCGCAGTCAAACTTGCCGAAGGACTACTGCGGCTGGCTCCGCCCGGTCTGGCCCGGGTGTTCTATGCCGATAATGGCTCCAGTGCGATCGAGGTCGCGCTCAAGATGAGTTTCCATGCCTGGCGCAATGCCGGCAATACCCGCAAGCGGCGCTTTGTTGCGCTCAGCGGCAGCTATCACGGCGAGACCCTGGGTGCGTTGTCGGTAACCGATGTGCCGCTGTATCGCGAGACCTATGCGCCGCTGCTGATGCAGCCGATCTTCGTGCCCTCACCCGATAGCTATGCGCGCGCCGCCGGTGAATCGCCCGATGCCTATGCCGCGCGCTGCGCCGATGTGCTCGACGCGACTGTGGCCGAACATGCCGAAGAAATTTCCGCGCTGATTCTCGAGCCTCTGGTGCAGGGCGCGGCCGGCATGCGCATGTATCCGGCCGAATATCTGCGCCGTGCCCGGGCAGCCTGCGACCGCTATGGCGTGCATCTGATCGCCGACGAAATCATGGTCGGCTTCGGCCGAACTGGAACGCTGTTTGCCTGTGAGCGGGCCGCGATCACCCCGGATTTCCTTTGTCTGTCGAAAGGCATCACCGGCGGCTTTCTGCCCTTGGCCGCGGTGTTGACGACACAAGCCGTCTTCGATGCTTTCTACGCGGAATACCAGGCACGCCGGGCTTTTCTGCATTCGCATAGCTACACCGGAAATCCACTCGCCTGTGCGGCGGCCTGCGCCGTGGTCGAGATGTTTGAGCAGGGCGACTGGATCGAGCGCAATCGCGGCACGGCAAAGCACATCGCCGATGCCCTGGCGCCACTGCGTGATCACCCGAATGTCGCCGATGTCCGCCAGACCGGCATGATCGCTGCGGTCGAACTGGTCCGCGATCGGACCACGCGCGAACCCTTCGACTGGCGCGAACGCCGCGGCCTGAAGGTCTACCGGCATGGCCTGAGTCGCGGTGTACTGCTGCGTCCGCTCGGCGACGTGGTGTACTTTTTGCCGCCGTATTGCATCGAACCGGACGAGATCGCACTGATGGTCCAGGTGGCGACCGAAGGGATTGCGCGCGCCGTGTCGGACTGATCTTCGATCCCGCCCCTGGTCTGGAACGGCCCATGCTGCGAGGGCACATGCAACCGTCATGTCATGGCGCTAGAGTGCCCGGTTCAATAAACGGTCCGGGGTAGAAAGGCATGTCGTCGAAATGGCTGATACCAGCGAAGGCGCTGGTGGGTATTCTTGCTGTGGTTGTTGCGAACGGCGTGTGGGCTCAGTCGGTTTCCGTCGGCTCGGGGGCTCCACCTATACAGGACTTCGACACACTGGCGGCGACAGGCGACAGCGCAGCCGTGCCGGCCGGTTGGTATTTCGTCGAAAATGATCTTGCGAGCACCTACACGGCGAACGATGGCAATGGCACCAGTGGCGGGGTCTATTCCTACGGCACTGGCGCCGGCACCGAGCGTGCGCTGGGCGCATTGCGTACCAATGGCACCGAGCCGAAGTTTGGGGCGCGACTGCAAAACGACACTGGCGCGCAATTGCCGGAAGTCCGCGTTACGTATACCGGCGAGCAATGGCGACTCGGTGTAACGAATCGGGTTCCGCCGGACCAACTCAATTTTCAATACAGTCTTGACGCTAGCTCGATCACTACCGGAACTTGGATCGACGTCGATGCCTTGGATCTGGTCGCGCCAAATCCCGCTGGTGCCATCGGCGCGCATGACGGCAATCTGGCGATCAACCGTGTCGCGATTACCTCTGTCATTGGTGGTCTTTCCATTGCACCCGGTGCCGGATTCTGGGTCCGCTGGACTGACCCGAACCCGTCAGGGAACGACGACGGCCTGGCCATCGACGACATCAGCTTCGGCGTCACAGCAGATTTGCCCCCTGTCGTCGCGAGCACTACGCCACTCCCCGGCGCCAGCGGCGTAGCGATCAACAGCAATCTGGTCGTGAGCTTCTCCGAGCCGGTCACCACCGCGGCTGGCGCGTTTACGCTGAACTGTCCTTCGAACAGCAACTATCCGATCACGGTGAGCGGCACCGGCAATAGCCGCACGATCAATCCGAATGTCGATTTCGCCTTTGGCGAAACCTGCACGGCGACCGTGGTTGCCGCGAATGTCACCGACCTCGATGGCACCATCGATCAGATGTCGGTCAACCATATGTGGTCGTTCAGCACTGTTGTGGATACGGCGCCGACGATCATTTCGACGCAGCCGGCATCCGGCGCGACTGGTGTCGCGGTCAATGCCGTGGTCGTCATCAATTTCTCCGAGCCGGTGAATCCAACCACGCCATGGATCACCCTGACCTGCAACAGCGTGGTCTACAACGGCACGCTGCTCGGCAGCAATGGCAATGCCACCTGGACACTCGATCCGACGACGAATTTCAACAACAACGATGCCTGTACGGTCGTGATCACCGGCGCCAATGTGCTTGATATCGATGGCACACCGCATCCGGTCGCTGGCAATCCCTCATTCGGCTTCATGGTCGCTGCTGATGTGGCGCCGACGATTCTCAGCACCTATCCGATCCATATGGATGTCAATGTGCCGGCGGCGAGCAATCTGACCGTGGTGTTCTCCGAGCCGGTCACCGTGCAGGTCGGTGCATTCAGCATCAACTGCGCCGGCAGTGGCGCGCATCCCTTTGTGCAGGCCGACAATAATCTGAGCAGCTATACGCTCAATCCCGGCACCGACTTCACTGCGGGTGAGTCTTGCACTTTCGATATCACCGCCAGCCTGATCACCGACATCGATGGCGCAGCCGATCCGCTGGCTGCCAATGTGCGCATCGATTTTACCGTGGGCGCGGGCATAGCAGGCTATTACGAGCGCGTCGATACCAGCAGTTGCCGCGCGCTGCGCGCGACCCTTCATGGCGTGATCGATGATCATTCGGCGGTGTTCTATTCCGACGCCGGCAATGAATGGACGCCAGGTGACCCGAGCACCTACGACGTATGGGAAATACTGAACCTCGCCGACGAAGATCCGCTCGATCCCAGCAAGATCCTCGATGTCTACCGCAACGAGAGCTACACCAAGATCGCCGGCGGAACCGGCGTGTACAACCGCGAGCATGTCTGGCCAAACTCGCAGGGCTTCAACAATCTCGACACGCTGGACGGATTACCCAATCCGCCCTATACGGATACGCACATGTTGATGGCCTCGAATACGGTCTACAACTCGAATCGCGGCAGCCGGGTCTTTGCCACCTGCAATCCGGCGATGACTGGGACCTGCACGGTGGATGCCACGATTTCCAATCCTTCCAATGGCGCGGGCGGCGGTTCCACGGCCTACACCACGCCGCCTGGGCACAACTGGTACACCTCGGGTCAGGACGGCAATAGTGGTTCTTACGAGCCCTGGAGCTTTCGTCGCGGCGATCTCGCCCGCGCCATGCTGTATATGGATGTGCGCTTTGAAGGCGGACGCAACAGCCGCAATTTCCAGCGCGAGCCCGACTTGATCCTGACCGACAACCGCTCGCTGATCACAGTGACCAGTGGCTTTGTGGCCCAGGGATATTCCGGCCTGCTGACCCCGCTCCTCGCCTGGCACAACGCCGATCTGCCAACTGTGCGCGAAGGCATCCGCAACGCGGTGGTCGAGAGCGTGCAGGGCAATCGCAATCCGTTCGTCGATCATCCCGAATGGGCCGACACACTTTTTGTGGGCGCCTGCATGGGGCCGGCTTTTGTTGCCGTCGATGATGATTTCGCGGCGATCGAAGACACCGTGCTCAATCGCAATGGTGTCAACGATATCGGCGTGCTCAATGATGATCGCGTGTTTGAAGGCGCTGCGCTGACGGTCAGTACGAGCCCGGTGAGTCTGCCCCTGCATGGCACGGTCAGCCTGAGCAGCAATGGCCAGTTCGTCTACACGCCGACCACGGCAAATTTCTGCGGCAAGGACAGCTTCATCTACCAGGTCGGCAATGGCACGCTCAATGACACCGCTACCGCCAACATCCATATCGCCTGCGTGAACGACCTGCCGACGACGGTCGGTTCGATCAGCAATGTGTCGAGCAATGCCGGTGCTGCGTTGTCGATCAATACCGCGCAGGCCTTTATTGATGTCGATGGCGATGATCTGGTCTATAGCGTCAGCAGTGTGCCGGCCCTGCCGGCCAGCCTGTCGATCAACGGTGTGAGCGGCGTGATCAGTGGAACCCCGACCGCGCCGCAGGCGGGGGTGTACACGGTTACCGTGCGCGCCACCGAGCCCGCTCCGCTGACCGGATTTGCCGAGCAGACCTTCACCCTGACGATCACGGCCGACAGCGCTGCGATCTTTGGCAACGGCTTCGAGTGAGTTGAAAGCGCCGCTCCGTCCCGGATCAATGCCGGGGCGGAGCTGATCACGGCACGGTTCCAATGGGTCCACGCGCTGCGCTGAAACCTGGCGCTCGCCGGCATCGACGCTGGATAGCCGTTCGGGCCTGACATAATCGCGCTCCTTTGCCGGTCCACTGCGGTATGCAGGAACTTGCAGCGACCTTTCGCGGTCGATGCACGGCATCGTCTCTCGCTACCCTGGAATGCTCATGTCGCTGAGGAACACCGTCTTGCTCAAGCCGCTGCGGCTCGTCGCAGTTGCTCTTCTGTCCGTCCTGTCCACGCTGACAGCGGCGCAGGGCATCGATGAATCGCAATTGCTCCCGGTCGACGAGGCCTTCCGGGTCGAGGCCGAGGCGGTGTCGCGCGGCTGGATCGAATTTCACTTCAAGGTCGCGCCGGGCTACTACCTATATCGCGAGCGCATCAAGATCACGCCTGTCGATGCCTCGTTCAAGTTCAATCCACTGCACACACCGCCGGGTGAGTTCAAGGAGGATCCGAACTTCGGACGGATGGAGGTCTACCACAATGACTTCACTGCCAAGCTGACCGGCGCCGCCGCCGACGGTGTGAGTTCGGTGGTGTTCAAGCTTTCGTATCAGGGTTGCGCCGATATCGGGATCTGTTATCCGCCGCAGCGTGTGCAGATGACCGTTGCCTTGCCTGCGGCCGATGCGAGCGGGACTGCGCCGGCCGGCAGCGACAGCGGAATGGCCGATGCACTCGGCGCCGCACCGCCCAACACCTTGTTTCCAGGCGCGGGCGCACAGCCTGCGTTGCTGGGATCAGGCAGCGCGAGCATCACGTCCGGCGCGACCGATGCCCTGCCGCTGCCGCCTGAGCAGGCCTTTGTATTCGAGGCCATCGCTGGATCGCCTGATGAGCTGCTATTGCGCTTTTCGATGCCGCCGGGCTATTACCTCTATCGCGATCACTCGACATTCGCGCTCTCCGATGCGGCCGTGGGCACGCTGGGCGTGCCGCGTTGGCCGGAGGCACGTACCATCGACGATCCGGAATTCGGGCCGGTGCCGGTGTTCTTCGATCTGGTCGAAGTGCCATTGACCCTGGCACGCGGTTCGCCGGCTGCGCAACACATCGACCTGATCGCGAAATTCCAGGGTTGCGAGGACGGCGGTGTCTGCTATCCACCGATGACGCGCCTGGTCCCGATCGAGCTGCCCGCTTCGAGCACCGAATCGCTGCGCCTTGCGGCAGCGACGGTCGAACGCGAGCTCGCCAGAGCTGTTGCGGCATCCGTTGACAAACAGAGTTTGGGCAAGGCAGGCATTGAAACCACCACGTTCTGGGGTGCCCTGCTGCTTGCCCTGCTTGGCGGTCTGATCCTCAATCTGATGCCCTGCGTATTGCCGGTGCTCTCCCTGAAGGCGCTGAGCCTCGCCGAGACCAGCGAGAGTCCGCAGAGCGCGCGCCATCACGCACTCTGGTACACCGCAGGCGTGATGAGTTCGTTCGCTATTGTTGGGCTGGTGGTGATTGGACTCAGCAGCGGCGGCAAGATGCTCGGTTGGGGCGTTCAGCTGCAGCAGCCCGTCATCGTCGCGTTGCTGGCCTACGTAATGGTTGTGCTCGGTCTGAGTTTGTCTGGCGTCATCACGCTGGGTGCCGGGCTCAGCAATCTGGGCGGCAATCTTGCTGGCGCGAGTGGCGCCAAGGGAGACTTTTTCACGGGTGTGCTTGCGGTCGTCGTCGCCAGTCCCTGCACCGCGCCGTTCATGAGCACAGCCTTGGCGTTCGCCTTTGCGCAGCCGGCGTGGATTGCGCTCATGGTGTTCCTCGTAATGGGGTTGGGGCTTGCGCTGCCGTTCCTGATCATCGGATTCGTGCCCGGCCTTGCGCATCGTCTGCCCAAGCCCGGCGCCTGGATGGAAACCCTCAAGCAGATTCTTGCATTCCCGCTCTATCTCACTGCCGTCTGGCTGGCCTGGGTGCTCGGCCAGCAACGCGGTGCCGACGCGATGGCATTGTGGATGGCCGGCGCGTTGGCGCTTGCCGCTGGTCTGTGGTGGTGGGAACGCGGTCGCTACGCCGAAGCACGCGTCTCGCGTCTACTCGTCACGATTGTGCTGGTCGCACTCAGTATTTTTGCGGTGTACAGCATCCACCAGCTGCGCGCGAGCTCCCGCGTTGCTGCGACTGCTGGAATCAGCGCACCCTACAGCGCCGATGCGTTGGCGCGGCTCCGCGCGGAGGGCAAACCTGTACTGGTGAACATGACCGCTGACTGGTGCCTGAGCTGCAAGGTCAACGAGCGCACCACGCTCGGTACCGATGCCTTCGTCGAGTTGCTGAAGTCAACCGGCACGGTCTACCTGAAGGGCGACTGGACCAATGAGGACCCTGAGATCACTGATTTTCTCACGGCGCATCAGTCCGTCGGGGTTCCGCTTTACGTCTATTTTCCAGCCGATGGCGGCCCGGCTGAAAAATTACCCGCAGTCCTGACGCCCAAGATGATTGCCGAGACCTTGCGCTGAGCAAGCCGGTGAGCGCGCAGATGTGCAGCTGCCGGCATCGCTGGCAGTATGCGTTTACACGACTGGAGGCTTGATCCGCCATGAGCAAGATCGCAGCGCCCGCACAAGTTGCTGCCGCCCTGACCGAACTCTGGTCACCGCGGGTTATCGCGGAATTGGAAGATTCCTACGTCAAGGTCGCCAAGGTGCAGGGCACCCTCGGATGGCATGCACATGCAGACGAGGACGAGCTTTTCTACATCCTGCATGGTCGATTGCGTATCGAGATGGAATCCGGCGCCGTAGAGATCGGCCCGGGTGAACTCTATGTCGTGCCCAAGGGCGTGCGCCACAACCCGGTCGCGGAGCAGGAATGCCACATCATGCTGATCGAGCGCAAAACGACCTTGCATACCGGCGATACGGTTACCGGACAGACGCGCTCGCTCGCGGATCAGTTGCGCCCTCTGAAGTAGCCGCGTCAGCACTGCGTGAGAACGCGCAGCCGCCTCAGCGCCGATGTGGTCGATAGCGCGAGGACCGCATCGCCGCTCCACTGCGTGGCGAGATATCCAACGTTTGCGAAAGAATGACGCCCGGCATCGGTGCGCCAATCGTTGCAGCGCGGTCAGGGACGAAGCTGCCGCGCTGCGACGGGATCACCGCAGCGAGCGCGGGTGGATCAGTGCCTCACTCCGGAAGGGTGGCGCGAGCCACCGTTCCGGTCTAGTGCTTTACGTCCGACAACTCGCCGGGCAACGCAATGCGCACCGCCACGCTCTTTGGGAAATTCCAAATCACTCCTCCGAGAAAATGCCCTCGAATAGTGCAGTCGAGGTCGCATTCAGGCGAGTGCTGTTGATGTGCGCCCGGTAGCTATCCCTGGCGGTTCAAGGTGCTCACCATCGTGTTCTGGCGTTTCGAGTCTGGGCATGGCCGACATGCGATTGACGGCCCGCCAATCGCAGGTCACATCCGCGCCGGGGTGGTTCAACCGAGCGCAACCCGATGAAGCGCCACTGCGGTTTCCCTTCAACGCCGCTGACGAGACCAACAAATCCTGATGGTGTGTAGCAAGCAATCACCGTCTTGATTGCCGTAGGGAACTCGGAATCGCAAGGAGCGCCCAGAGTTTTCGAACTCCGTCCGCATTTCGACGACAGCAGTTCGGTAACCTGGTCCATCGACAGTCCTGCAAAAATAGTGCAGCTCGACCACCTGTGTGGCACGTTTGTCTTGGCCTTCAAGCGCACGCAATACGGTATCCAGCTCCAAGGCCAGCGCAGGGTCGATCTCAATCGCGCCAACTGCCGGGTCAGTCATCGACACGCGGCGAGGATCGCCACCGGCGTTCAGTTGAATGCGACTGGTCGCCGAGTCGATCAAGATATGGCGCATGGCGCGTAGGCAAAGAAGCCCAGCGGATCGCGAAAATGCTTTTCTCCGGATCTACCCGTACGCCGATACGACTCATGAGCGAGCTCGGTGCTGCACAGGGCCCGCGGTCGTCCAGCGCCAGCGCGCTGTTGCGAAGCCATTGCCTTCAGCCGATCGTAGACATCATCAAACAAAGTGTTGCCAGGAATGCCAGTCTCGGGGACAAGTGCAAACTCACGCATATGGGTTCTCCGTTTGGACAACTCGTCCAGGTTGCACCCGTACACGACTTCATCCGATACAGGCATCGTAACCCCTGATTGCTGACAGGCGAATCCAGAAACTTTCGAAGCGAATCCAGACGTCGCAGCTCACTTTCAAAAAGCGGTGCGCAAATAGCAAGTCGCAATCAACAGTGCATCGGGTCACACCCATCGCTTGAGCAATGCGCACGGCGGTTGCTCAGCAAAAATGGTTCAACTTGAGAACCTCGGCACTGGAGATAGTGCAGTCAGTACGTGCCGTGCAATCATCAATTCTTCGTTCGTTGGCAGCACCCAGGCGCTGGCGCGACTCGACGCTGTGCTGATGCGCGGTCGGTGTTGCGCATTTGCCGCTGCGTCCAGGTTGATACCCAGCCATTGCGCCGCGTCGCAGATGCGCGCCCGCATCTGCGCGCTGTTTTCACCGATGCCGGCGGTAAAAACGATGGCATCAAGACCGCCCAGTGTTGCTGCCATGGCACCCAGTTCGCAGCCGATGCGATAGGCAAAAAGCTCGATGGCGAAACGTGCGCGGGGCGTGTCGCTGGCCTCCAGTGCGCGCATGTCCGAAGACAAACCGGAAATTCCCAGAAGGCCGGAACGCTGATACAGCAGGGTCTCGATTTCCCCCGCATTCATTCCCAGCGTGCTCATCAGATAAAGGACGATTCCCGGGTCCAGAGAACCGCAGCGGGTGCCCATGAGCAATCCGTCCAGGGTGCTGAATCCCATCGTAGTGGCGACGCTTACGCCGTTGCGCATCGCGCACATGCTGGCGCCGTTGCCGAGATGAAGTGCTACCACGCGTCCGTGCAAGCTGGCATCGACCGCAGGCATGATCGACGCAAGATATTCATACGACAGTCCATGAAACCCGTAGCGATGTATGCCCTGATCAGTAATATCTGGTGGCAGGCCCACGGCACGTGCAAGCGCGGACTGGGTTTGGTGGAAGCTCGTATCGAAACAGGCGACCTGAGGGAGTTGCGGAGTCAGTGACCTCAGTAGTTTGATCGGTGCCAGGTTGTGCAACTGGTGCAGCGGGGCCAAGGGCGCAAGGCCGGCCAATCGCTCCAGGGCCTCGTCATTGATGACGCATGCAGCCGCTGCATCCACGCCACCATGCACGACGCGATGACCGACTGCACGGATCTCAAGTCCTTTGCTCCATGCTGGAAGTGACGCCATTAGCTGAGAGATAGCATCCTGATACGTGAAGCCCGGAGCCAGCGTGGTTGCCAACTCCGCTTTCGCATGGCCGAGTTCGTTGTAGACGGCCATTTTTGGTGTCGTACCCAGGCCCGACCATTTGCCGCTGAGATTCAATTTCAGCTGCTGCTTGTGCGCTTCGAACAGCGAAAACTTGAGGCTGGATGAGCCAGCGTTGATGACCAGGATGGCTTGGCTCATGGCGGTCGAGTCCCTTGTGCCTTCGTGGCGGTCAAGCTTCGCTATCAGGTTGCTGCTGCGCAACGAGGGTCTCGACTGGCTCAACTGTCGGCCCGGGTTGCGCAGAGAGCAGCATTACCGCCGCTGACACAATGCGCGACTGAATTGAATCGGCACGACTGGTCAAGGCGATCGGTACGCGCGCGCCGAGCACCACGCCGGCACTGCGCGCACCGGCGAGATACTGGAGTTGTTTTGCAATCATGTTGCCGGACTCCAGGTCGGGGACCACAAGGATGTCGGCCTGTCCGGCGACCGGCGAGCTGATGTTCTTGAGTCTTGCGGCCTCCACGCTGATGGCGTTGTCGAACGCCAAGGGTCCGTCGAGAACCCCGCCGGTAATCTGATTTCGCTCGGACATTTTGCAAAGAGCAGCAGCGTCGACAGTCGATGCGATGTTCGGATTGACCGTTTCTATCGCCGACAATATGGCCACTTTGGGCTGCGCAATGCCGAGCGCCTGACCGAGGTGAATCGCATTCTGGATGATGTCTGCCTTGTGCATCAGTGTGGGCTGAATATTGATCGCGGCGTCGGTGATCAACAAGGTTCTCGGGTAGGCCGGCACATCCATCACAAAGACATGACTCATGCGACGCCCAGTGCGCAATCCGCCCTCCGATCGCATCACTTCGATCATCAGCTCATCGGTGTGGATGCTGCCCTTCATCAGTGATGCCACCGCACCGCTGCGCGCCAGCGCCACCGCACGAACCGCCGACGCATGGCTGTGCTCGGTTTCCTCATGGGCGTAGCCGCTGATATCGATGCCTTCAGCAAGAGCAACACTCCTGATTTTCGCGATGGGGCCAACCAGCACCGGCACGATCAGGCCGCGCTCAGCTGCCGCAATTGCACCGAGCAGCGAGGATGCGTCGCAGGGGTGGACAATCGCACAAATTAGCGCGGGCAGATCGCGGCATCTATTGACCAGCGCGGCGAACGCGTCACCGCGTTGCAGTGCGACTTCGGCTGGGTGCATGTGGTCGTGCTGGTGTGCCTGAGTCGGCGCGCGCACCGTCGTGGTACCGGTTACCAGCACATCGCCGGTCTGGTTTCGGCACAGGCATTCCAGATGCGCGATGCGTTCCTTGTCCTGCTTGCGGATGACCTTCAATTCCACGGTGACCCGGTCGCCCACGCATACCAAGCCGGCGTAGTTCAGATCCTGGGCGATGATCTGGGCGCCCAGCCCAGGCAGCTGGCGATGAATCAGCGCTGATATCAGCAGGGCCAGTCCGACCGTTTCGGTCGCAGCGTCGTTGGTTCTACCAGTTGCACAGGCGCCTGCATCGGATTCGACTTCGAGTACGCAGCCCGACGCAATCGCGTCGAAGTCCATGCGTGAAATGTTGCGCTCGACAGTTGCGCTATCGCCGATCTGGATCTCGTCGATGGTCATGCTCTTCAGTATGGTCATCCTGTGTCCCTGCGGTTGGATGCATAAGCAAACTGGGTGAGCGGAAGCATGGCAGGTAGCGGTTGCGCGTTTGCGGCTTGTGCGCGCTGCGCCGAATCGGGTCGGCTTGGCTTGGCGGCGCTGTGGTACTTGCCGGACGCATTCGAACATGATTGACGATGCCTTGGCCGGGCAAAGGACGCCCGCTCGCAGTCGGCACTTCTGAGCGCTGCAGCGATGCTGTCATGCGACTTCGCTCCCGCTCGGAGTTCGACCTGCGCGCACCAGGCGAATGATCCATCAGGCAGCCCGGAGATATCGGGTAGCGCGGGCGGAACACGTTGGTCGCAGAAATCCTGGCTGGCCCGATGCGCGCTCTCCTGCCGGGATTCCGGGCGGCGGGAACGTCTGCCTCAATCACGGCGGGGCGCAAGCGACAACAAATAACGATCGCGTCAGGCGCCGAATCGGCGCTGCGCCCTCTCCGGCAACAGCGCAGCAACCATATGAAATATATACGAAAATATTGTAAAAGTACGCGACCTGGCGCAGCTTAGAACGGAATCTCGTCGTCCTCGAACGGCGCACTGGAAGGCTGCGGGGCAGGGCGGCCTGAGCTCGGGGTACCTCGGCTTTCGTCGCGACCCCCGTCACTGCTGCGGCTGCCCGCGCTTCTGGCTGGACGTTCGCCACCACCTTCCGAGCCCGGTCGGCTGCCGAGCATCTGCATCTCATCGGCGATGATGTCGGTGCTGTAACGATCGACGCCCTCTTTGTCGGTGTATTTGTCGGTGCGCAGCTTGCCCTCGACGTAGACTTGGGAGCCCTTGCGCAAGTATTCACCGGCAATTTCGGCCAGGCGTCCAAAAAACTTCACCCGATGCCACTCGGTGTGTTCCTTGTTCTCGCCAGTCTGCTTGTCCTTCCACTGCTCACTGGTGGCCACGCTCAGCGTGGTGATGGCTGCACCTCCGGCGGTGTAGCGGGTTTCGGGGTCCTTGCCCACGTTGCCGACGATGATGACCTTGTTGATGCCGCGTGCCATGGGATGCCTCGTACTTTGGGTGGTTGCCGTTGGAGCTGTGAAGAAGATTACCACGCCGACTTTGCCGGCCCGCCACAGCGTAAGGCGCAATCCTGGCTGCGAGAAATCCCAGCGCCTGCGACAGGAAACCTCTCGCGTTTGCCCACTCGCGCGAAGCGCCCGGCCAGCTGCAGCGATCCGGCCGCGCCAGCCCGTATAATCAACGGACTTCTCCGCCGGAATTGCCGTGAATCTGTCCGCACAGCGCGCCCCCGAATCGATCAGCTTCCCCGACGTCCAGGCTCTGGTCCGGGAGGACATGCAAAAGGTCGATAGCCTGATCCGGCGGCGTCTGGGCTCGGAGGTCATGTTGGTCAACCAGGTCGCCGAGCATATTGTTGCCGCCGGTGGCAAGCGCCTGCGGCCGATGCTGGTTCTGCTGGCTGCACGGGCCGCCGGCTATCAGGGCGCGCTGCATCATCAGGCTGCTGCCATCGTCGAGTTCATCCACACCGCTACCCTGTTGCACGACGACGTGGTCGATGAGTCTGGCCTGCGTCGTGGACGTGAGACCGCCAACGCTCTGTTTGGCAATGCCGCCAGCGTGCTGGTCGGCGACTATCTTTATTCGCGTTCGTTCCAGTTGATGGTCGAACTCGACCGCATGCGCATTATGCAGGTGCTTGCCGACACTACCAATGCAATTGCCGAGGGCGAGGTCCTGCAGCTGATGCACGTCGGCAATCCCGACACCGATGAGGCCGCCTATCTGCGGGTCATTGAACGCAAGACCGCGGTGCTGTTTTCGGCGGCATGCCGGATCGGCGCGATTCTTGCCGATGCGCCGGCCACGATCGAGCAGGCCATGGCCGATTACGGCATGGCTCTGGGTTATGCGTTCCAGATCGCCGATGATGTGCTCGACTACACCTCTGATGCTCAGACCCTGGGCAAGAACGTGGGTGATGATCTGGCCGAGGGCAAGCCGACTCTGCCGCTGATCCACGCACTGCGCCATGCGCCGGCGGATCAGGCCCAGGCCTTGCGTCGGGTGATCGAAACCGGCGGCCTGGAATCACTCGATCTGGTTGTCGCCGCGATTCGCGAGTCCGGCGCATTGGAATACACCCTCAAGCGCGCCACCGATTACGCGCAGCAGGCGCTCGCGGCGCTGGCGCACGTTCCGGGTGGCCCCGAGACCGAGGCGCTCGAACTTCTGGCGGACTACGCGATCAGCCGTTCCAGTTGATCAATCATCACCTTGGCAAGGCCAGCGGCGCGGATCAGCAGAGCCCGTTCAACCGGCAGCATGACCACCGGCGCTTGGACGCGGTGACGGCGAGCAAATACCATGCTGCTTTACCCTGCACGGAGTGTATTCATGCGCCTGTTGCTTGCATCGGCTTTCAGCCTTCTCTTGGCCTCATCCGCGATGGCGGACCCGCGCGGATTTACGGTCAACGATCTGGTCAATCTCGATCGGGTTGCCGATCCCCAGCTCTCACCCGACGGACGCTGGGTTTCGTTCCAGTTGCGCGAGACTGATTTCGACGCCAACAAGGGCATGCAGAGCCTGTGGCTGGTCGCCGCCGGCGGCTCAGCTGCGCCGCGCCGCATCACGGCACAGGGCCAGACCTCGGTATCCGGTCGGTGGGCGCCGGATGGAAAGTCGTTGTATTTCATGTCGAGCCGCAGTGGTTCGATGCAGGTGTGGAATCTGCCGCTCGGCGGCGGTGAGGCCGCTCCGGTCACCCAGTATGCGCTCGACGTCGGCAGCTATCTGTTGTCGCCGGACGGCCGGCAGATCGCGGTCAGTATGGAGGTATTCAATGACTGCGGTAGTGCTGCGGAAGGCGTAGTCGACTGCAGCAAGAAGCGGCTCGATGAGACGGCTGCGCAGAAGACCACCGGCAAGGTGTTCGACAAACTTTTCATTCGCCACTGGGACAGCTGGGTCGATGGCCGTCGTTCGCAGTTGTTCGTCGCGGATATCGGCGCCGATGGCAAGGCCGAGGCCGCGCCCGCGTGGGTGAGCAAGGGCATCGATGGCGATGTGCCGTCCAAACCTTTTGGTGATCTGGGTGAAACTGCGTTCTCGCCCGATGGCAACACGATCACCTTTGCCGCGCGCATCGCGGGCAAGACCGAGGCCTGGTCGACCAATTTTGATCTGTACTCGGCCAGCGTCGACGGTGCCGGCGCGCCACGCAATCTGACCGCGGCCAACGAGGCAATGGACTCCTATCCGCTGTACTCGAAAGACGGCAAGCACCTTTATTATCTCGCGATGAAGCGGCCGACCTTCGAGGCCGACCGGATGTGGATCAAGGAGCTGAACTTGGCTGATGGCAGCAGCCGCGAGATCGCCGCGGGCTGGGACCGCTCGCCTGGTCCGCTCAGTCTCTCGGACGATGGCAAGACACTCTATGCGACCGCGAACGACAACGGACAGACTCCGCTGTTTGCGATCGACATTGCCAGCGGCAAGGTGCGCAATGTATCGGGCGAAGGCCATATCGGCGGCTACTCGGTCGTGGGCGAGCGCATCGTTGTCGCGCGCGACACATTGCAGGCGCCGAGCGATCTGTATGTGCTGGGCAACAAAGATCTGCGCCTCACCCGCTTCAATCAGGACCGGCTGCAAGGTGTGCGTTTCGGGGCGCCCGAATTCTTCACATTCAAAGGATGGAACGATGAAAGCGTGCAGGGCTATGTGGTCAAGCCATGGAACTTCGAGCCGGGCAAGACCTACCCGATTGCTTTCTTGATTCACGGCGGACCGCAGGGCGCATTCGGCAACGACTTCCACTATCGCTGGAATCCGCAGACTTATGCCGGTCAAGGCTTCGCGGTCATCGCAATCAATTTCCATGGCTCGACCGGCTACGGACAGGCGTTCACCGATTCGATCTCCGGTGACTGGGGCGGCAAGCCACTGGAAGACCTGAAGAAGGGGATGGCAGCTGCACTGAAGCAGTACAGTTGGCTGGATGGCGAGCGCGCCTGCGCCCTCGGCGGCAGCTACGGCGGATACATGGTCAACTGGATCGCTGGCAACTGGGTCGATCAGTTCGACTGCATCGTCAGTCATGCCGGCATCTTCGACAACCGATTCATGGGCTACTCGACTGAAGAGCTGTGGTTCGACGAATGGGAAATGCAGGGCACGCCTTACGAGAAGCCGGAAAACTACGAGCGCCACAACCCGCTCAACTTCGTCAAGGACTGGAAGGTCCCGGTACTCGTGGTGCATGGCGCGCTCGACTACCGCGTTCCGGTGGAGCAGGGCATCAGTCTGTTCACTGCGCTGCAACGGCGTGGCATCGAATCGAAATTCCTCTACTTCCCCGACGAGAACCACTGGATCCTCAAGCCGCACAACTCGGTGCAATGGCACAATGAGGTCAATGCCTGGTTGAAGCGCTGGACGAAGGCGGATTGAGTCGGGCTTCGGCTACGACGGCGCCTGTTGCGCCGTCGTTCGGACGCGCCGAATCAAAGCCACTTCACGCGCTTGAGCAAGGCATAAGTGGTGGCCATCACCACCAACGTCACACCGGTGAAAATGTAATAGCTATAGGGTCCGCTTAATTCGGGCATGTGCTTGTAGTTCATGCCATACCAACTGGTCATCAGGGTGGGGATGCCGAGCAGTCCGGCCCAACCCGCGAGCCGTTTAACAACTTCGCCCTGGCCAACGGTCACCATGGCAAGGTTCACGCTCATGGCCGCTGACAGCATTTCACTCATGGTGTCCGAGGCTTCCTTCACGCGCACCGCGTGATCAAAGATGTCGCGAAAGTAAGGGCGGACTTCTTCGCGAATAAGGGCAGGGTGAAAGCGCACCAGCTGATTGAGAATGTCCTGCATGGGCGCAACCGCGAGACGCAGGTTCACTAGTTCGCGCTTGAGGTTGTAGAGGCTTCGAATCGTCTCGCGCTTGTAGTTGGAATCGAACACATCGACCTCAAGCTCGGCCAGTTCGGTCTGGAACTCGCGCACAATCGGCAGAAAGTTGTCGACGATGTAATCCATGACCGAATACAGCGCGTAACTCGGACCGATCGAGAGCAGATCAGGCTCTTTCTCGCAGCGCGAGCGTGCCGGCTGGTAGGAAAGCGAAGCGCCGTGGCGCACCGTCACCAGATAGCGTGGGCCGAGAAAAATATGCGTCTCGCCGAAGCGGATGTTGCCGCTGACAAACTGCGCGGTGTGCAGCACGATGAACAAGGAGTCGCCATAGACTTCAATCTTCGGGCGCTGGTGTGCGTGGTGGGCGTCCTCGACCGCGAGATCGTGCAGTGAAAATTCTTCCTGCAGTTTGTCGAGCAGTTCCTCACTGGGTTCCTGCACGCCGACCCAGACAAAGGCGTCCGGACTCTGCAACGCGTCGCTGATCTGGTCGACGCTGATATCTGGAAGCCGGGTGCCGTCACTGTGGTAGGCGACACAGTTGACGACCATCGGCGGTGGCGGCGGCGTGTAATTCACGTTCAAGCTCATGCGCGCCTCCCAGCTTTCTTATGGTGGCGCATGATGCGCGTCCGCTGGTGCAATGCGCAACCCGTTGACGAATCTCTGCTATCGAAGCGCGGCGGTATCCGGCACTGCGGCAGCGGTAGATGTCGAAAGCCGATGCCAGACCATCAGATGCCAGGGCAGCAGCAGGGCCAGCCAGGTTGACTGTGACTGTGTGTTGAGCTTGAGCAGTCCTGCCACCAAGGCCAGCAACGCGACAACGAGCACGACGACCGCGATGCCGCGGGCGGCCGATCCGCTGGGC
>JAYSZM010000152.1:0-13686 GCA_043738015.1 Lysobacterales bacterium | reverse complement strand
GCCCCCATCAAGAGCGCGCCCTGCCACTCCGCGACCTGCGGATCACCGACCTGGGCGTACATGGCTTCAGCTGCCGCCTCGAATTTCTCCGGATCGCGGCGGGTATAGAAGTACTCGAGTACGTTGAGGTGCGCGTTCAGATCAGTTGGGTCGATCGCAAGCGCATTGAGCAGATCGGTTTCGACAGAGTCTGTCGAGGCGCCACCGGCAACGCCGCCATGGAAATTGTGCGCGATCGAACTGCGCGGCTCGACGGCCTGCTGTGCTGCCTTGCGCTTGCTGCGCGACACCAGACCGAGTGCTCCGAGGGCCGCAATCAGCAATCCACCACCGCCGAGGATGAAAAGATTCTTGTACCAGGGCTTGGCCGCCTCTTCGCCCGTGGTGATAGCCAACGGCGCAGGGTCGGCGGCCGCAGTCTCGGCCAGAGGCACGGTTTCGGCGACCGGCGAACTGATCGTTGCGGGGCCCGTATCGGCATCAGCATCGATCTCTTCGGTTCCGGACATCAGATCCGCATCACTCAGCGGATCGCTGGTCAATGTGTCGGTGTCGGTGTCGGTGTCGGTGTCGGAGTCAAGGCTCGAAGTCCCGGTATCGGGCATCGAGCCATCAGAAGCAGCGACCACGCTCGGATCAGCGACCGGTTGCGCGGCTGCTGCCGCAGCCTCGGCGGCACGCGCATCAGCCAGCCGCTGGGCCTCGGCAGCTTTTGCCGCGGATTCGCCCGCCAATCGTCGAGCTGTGGCAGCATCGCCTTGCGCGGCGGCCAGCGACGCAGCGGCGTCGATGGCGCGCTTCTCAGCGGCGGCCAGACGATCCTGCAAAGCCTTCAGCTCGGTGTCTTTCAGCTGGATCAATCGCTCGGATTTGCCCGTCAGGCCTTCCAACTCCTTGACCCGGTCACGCAATTCACGGCTCTCGCTCTGACTGCTGTTGAGCGCTTCTTTGGTACGCGCCAACTCGGCAACGGAGGCGGCATTGGCCGTGCCACTTGAATTGCCCGGACGGTCGCTACCGCTGAGCCCGCCGGATGCGGGTGGCACAAGCTCCAAACGGGACGAACTCGATCCGGACGCGCCCGAATCCGCGCGCGAGAACGAGGACGTGCTTGAAGCATCCGCGACCAAGGTCGGGCGAGTGGACTCGATCCAGACACGGTTCTGATTGAGCACCTCGGCTGCAGCTTGTGCTGCCCGCGTTGCCTCGATTTCTTCCGGGCCTGGAATGCGCAGCACGGCGCCGCGCTTGAGCGTATTGACGTTGTCCTGATAAAAGGCCTGCGGGTTGGCACGCAGCAAGGCCAGCATCATCTGATTGAGGGTCACTGCCTCATTCGGACGCGTGGTGCTCGCGATTTCCCAGAGCGTCTCTCCACTGGCGACCGGACCATATTCACTGGCGGCAAGGGTCGGGGACATGGGCGGCTCCGCAGTCTCGGGATCGTAGGGCTGGATGTATTCAACTGGCGCTTCTGCAGTCGAGGGTTCCGGCGCGGGCTCGGACGGTGTCACTTCAGCGTCGGCAACCGGCGCTGCTTCGGCCGGCATCTCGTCCACTGGTTCGACCACCGGCTCTGCCACCGGGTCTGCGGCTGCGGTTTCTTCGGGCAAGGGCTCGTACGGAATGTATTCGGGCTCTGGCGCGGCCTCGCTGACGGGCGCCGGCGTCGGCTCCTCGGTCACCGACTCCAGCGGCTCTGCCGGCATCGGCTCGGCTTCCGGCAGGCGCTCGACTGCGGCCATGCTGCCAATGACGGCGGGTGCCGAGATCGGCGGATCCAGCAGGACCGAGTACTCGCGCAACAGACGTCCATTGGGCCAGTTCACTTCGAGGATGAAGGACAGGAAAGGCTCGCGGACCGGCTGATCGCTGGTCACTTCGATGACCGGCTCACCGCGCGCATTGCGGATGATGTCGAAGCTGATCGGGACCGCCATGCTGCCGATGCTCAAGCCGACACGGGCAAATTCTTCCGCACTTGCCAGGCTGGCCTGAAGCGTCTTGGCTTCCTCCGGCCCGGATACAAACACCGGAATCTCGGCGCGCAGCGGCTCGTTGAGCTCGGACTTGACGGTGATGCCGCCGAGACCCAGAGCCTGCGCGGCAGAGCTTCCCAGAGTCAGCGCAATGGCCAGAGATAGTGGCAACGGTCGGTTCATGCTCAGCCCCGATGATTAGCGTTGGAGAATCCGGCCGATTTTGCGCCGAACTTAGAAACGAGCTTATAACACGCTCCTAAGTGTAGGGGAAGATTGGATTTATAGCCTACCCCGGCGAAATCGCCTGACCGCGGGGCCTACGGCCCCTTGCTGCACCGCAGCAAGGAGACCGAGTCCAAGTGATCGCTCAGAGATGGTCGCGGATCAGCAGTTCGGCGATCTGCACGGCGTTGAGCGCGGCACCCTTGCGGATATTGTCGGAAACCACCCACAGGTTGATGCCGCGCGGATGCGAGATGTCCTCGCGTACGCGACCAACATAAACGGGGTCCTTGCCGGCCGCATGCGTCACCGGTGTCGGGTAGCCTCCCGCCTTGCGCTCATCGACCAACTCTACGCCGGGTGCCGCACGCAGCAAGGCCCAGACCTCGTCCACGCTGATCTTGCTGCGGGTCTCGATGTGTATCGCTTCGGAGTGCCCGTAGAACACGGGCACGCGCACCGCGGTCGGATTCACCTGGATACCCGAATCCTCAAAAATTTTCTGGGTCTCCCAGACCATTTTCATTTCTTCCTTGGTGTAGCCGTTGTCCATGAAATCGTCGATGTGCGGAATCAGGTTGAAGGCGATCTGGGCACTGAACTTCTCGACCTTGACCGGCTGGAAATTGAGCAACTGCGCGGTCTGTTTGCCGAGTTCTTCAAGACCTGAGCGACCTGCTCCGGAAACCGATTGGTAGGTCGCCACATTGATGCGCTCGATACCGACAGCACGCTGTATTGGCGCCAGCGCAACCAGCATCTGCATGGTCGAACAATTGGGATTGGCGATGATGCCGTGCTTGCTGTAGCGCGCAATCGCGTGCGGATTGACCTCGGCGACGACCAGAGGTATTTCGTCGTCATAACGAAAATGCGAGGTGTTGTCGACGACCACGGCACCCGCCGCTGCGGCACGTGGAGCGTGCTGCTTGGACACTGACGCACCAGCAGAAAACAGCGCGATATCGGTGCCGGAAAAGTCGTAGGTATCGAGGTTCTGCACGACCAGACTACGGTTGCCGAATCTGACCTTGCCGCCGGCCGATCGCTCGCTCGCCAATGCCACCACTTCGGAGGCGGGAAATTTCCGCTCGGCCAGAATCGAGAGAATCACTTCACCGACCGCGCCGGTGGCGCCAGCCACCGCGAGCTTGTAACTAGCCTTCTTGCTCATCGCACCTCATCCTCTACCGTGATAGCGCGCCGCGAAACCAAGCGCGACGACATGATTGGGCCAGACCGCGCCCCGACAGACTTCTATGTTGCAGGCTTCGACGAGCCGTGGGCCTGGCTTCAAGCCGAGTCCATCCCCGCCGGAATGCGCGGATCAACCCCAGCCACATCGCCACACTGCGCTCGATGACGCAAGGCATGATCCATCAGGACCAGGGCCAGCATCGCCTCGGCGATCGGGGTGGCACGGATGCCAACGCAGGGATCATGACGGCCCTTGGTCACCACCTCGACGGCAGCACCGGTTGCGTCAACCGTGGCGCCAGGCAGACGCAGACTCGAAGTAGGTTTGATCGCAATGCTGGCACGAATCACCTGGCCGCTGGAGATGCCACCGAGGATGCCACCGGCGTGGTTGCTACGAAACCCATCGGGATCGATCAGATCGCGATGGGCGCTGCCGCTCTGCTCCACTGACGCGAAGCCGGCGCCGATCTCGACTCCCTTCACCGCATTGATGCTCATCAATGCACTCGCGATCTCGGCATCGAGCTTGCCGTAGATCGGTGCACCCCAACCTGGCGGCACACCCTCGGCGATGACATCGACGCGCGCGCCGATCGAATCGCCGGACTTGCGCAGATCATCCATGTACTGCTCGAGTTCGGGCACCATGTCGGCATCGGGCCAGAAAAACGGATTCTGCTCGACCGCTGCCCAGTCGAATGCGCGCGGCTTGAGCGGCCCGAGTTGGGCGAGGTGACCACGAACCTCGATGGCGTGCTGCTGGCGCAGCCATTTCTTCGCAATCACCGCAGCCGCCACGCGCATCGTGGTCTCACGGGCGCTGGATCGCCCGCCGCCGCGAGGATCGCGGATTCCGTACTTCTGCCAGTAGGTGTAATCAGCATGGCCTGGGCGAAACTGCTGCAGGATATTGTCGTAGTCCTTGCTGCGCGCATCGGTGTTGCGGATCAGCAGCGCCAGGGCGGTGCCGGTGGTGCGCCCCTGATAAACGCCCGACAGAATCTCGACGCGGTCTTCCTCACGGCGCTGTGAGGTATGGCGTGATCGGCCGGTGGCACGGCGCTCGAGATCATGCGCAAACTCGTCCTCGCTGATCTCAATACCGGGCGGCAGGCCATCGAGCACGCAGCCAATAGCGGGACCATGGCTTTCGCCGAACGTGGTCAGGGTCAGCAGATGACCGAATCGGTTGTGGCTCATCGCGCTTCGCGCTCGGCGGCGAGCGCCGCGATCTCGCGGTGCCAGGTCAGCAGATCCTCACGCTCGATGCAAAAAATGCCCATCTGGCCGACCTTGAACTCGATCCAAACGAACGGCACCTGGGGCAGCAGTCGGACCAGGGCCTGCTCCGACTCACCGACCTCGCAGATCAGGAAGCCGGCGTCGCTGAGATGCTCGGGCGCATCGCGCAGGATGCGCAGCGCCAGATCCAGACCATCCTCGCCCGCAATCAGACCGGATTCGGGCTCATGTCGATACTCATCAGGCAATGCAGCGACTTCCTCACGGGTAACGTAGGGCGGGTTGGTCACGATCAGGTCGTAGTGCTCACCGCTGAGCGCAGCAAACAGGTCTGACCGGACCAACCGCACGCGATCAGCGACCAGCAAGCGTTCGGCATTCTCGGCAGCCAGGCTGAGCGCGGACTCGCTGAGGTCGACGGCATCCACCAGCACATCGGGAAGGTGATGCGCGGTGGCAATGGCGATGCAACCTCCGCCGGTGCACAGATCGAGCACGCGGCCAATCTCACGACCGGCGCGCCAGGGCTCAAAATCGGCCTCGATCAATTCGGCAATCGGCGAGCGCGGCACCAGGGCACGCTCATCAGCCTTGAAGCTCAGGCCAGCGAACCAAGCCTCGCCAGTCAAGTAGCAGGCAGGTTTTCGCTCGATGATGCGGCGTTGAAACAAGGCATGGATCGCCTTTTTCTCATCGTTGGTCAGGCGCGACTGTCCGTACACCGGACTCAGATCGTGCGGCAAATGCAGGGCGTGCAGTACCAACTGGGTCGATTCGTCCAGGGCATTGTCGAAGCTGTGGCCGAAGCTCAGCTTGGCAGCGTTGAACTGCGAGGCGCCGTAGCGTATATGGTCGATGATGGTTTTCAGTTCGCTGGTCATGACCGGATTATAGGCAGAGCCGGTCGCTATACTGGACAACCTTCTGGAAATTTGCCGACCGATGTCACGACTCCCCTGGATCATTGTGCTGATTGCCGTCGCTGCCGGCCTCGGGCTCTGGCTAGGTTTGCGCTCCAGCCAACAGCAGCCGGCGCCCACTTATCAGACCCTGCTTGCCTACGGCGCGCCGCGTGCCCTGGCCGACTTTGACCTGGAAGCCAGCGATGGCGGCCGACTGAACCGGGAGCGCCTGCAGGGTCGTTACACGGTGCTGTTCTTCGGGTTCTTGAACTGCCCGGATGTCTGTCCGACGGCCATGGCAACCCTTGCCGCGGTCGACAAATCGCTGGCCGATCTGCCCGAAGCCCAGCGCCCACAATACGTTTTTGTCTCGGTCGACCCCGCCCGCGACAGCGCGGTCGCCGCTGGCGAATACGCCGCCCATTTTTCGCCAAGGATTCTGGCCGCGACGGCGGCGGACTCGGTACTGGAGCCATTCACCCGCCAGCTTGGCGTGATCTACGCGGCACAACCCGCGGTGGAGGGTGTCTACAGCGTCGACCACAGCGCGCAATTCGTTGTGCTCGATCCCGCCGTCAACGTGATTGGCATCATCCGCCCACCGCACGTCGCGGCGGCCATCGCCAGCGATCTGCGCCAACTGGTTGGCGCACCATGACCCGCCTCCTGGTAGCTGCCCAGTATCTGCTACCGCATCAATTGCTGTCGCGCTTGATGCTGATGCTGACGCGCGTCCGTTTCCGACCCTGGAAAAATTTTCTGATCCGGCAGATCGCCACGCGATTTGGCGTCGACTGGACGGAAGCAGCATCCGCCGACATTGAAAGCTACGAACACTTCAATGCGTTCTTCACCCGTGCGCTGCGACCTGGCGCACGCCAGCCTGACGTCGATCCGCGCGCCCTGCTGATGCCGGCCGACGGTCGGATTTCGCAGCTTGGACCGATCCGTGATGGCCGCATCTTCCAGGCCAAGGGCATCGATTTCAGCGCGGAAGAATTGCTCGGCAGTGCGAGCGCCGCCCTGCCATTTCAGAACGGGTCGTTCGCGACAATTTATCTATCGCCGCGCGACTACCACCGCGTCCATATGCCCTGGGCCGGCAGGCTCAGCATTACCCGCCACATGCCGGGGCGATTGTTCAGCGTATCGCCTGGAACCGTTGCCCATGTGCCGAGATTGTTCGCGCGCAATGAGCGCCTGGTCTGCAGTTTCGACACCGAGTTTGGACCCATGTGCCTGGTGATGGTCGGTGCCCTGCTGGTTTCCGGCGTCGAGACGGTTTGGAACGGGGTGGAGATTCCGCCATACGCCGGTCGTATTTTCGAGCGCGATTATGCGCATCGCACGCCAGCGGTCCAACTCGCCCGATTCGACGAAATGGCACGATTCAACTACGGATCAACGGTGATCGTGCTGCTACCGCCCGCCGTCGTCGAACTCGACGCAAGCCTTGCCGCCGGACAGGCTGTCCGCCTTGGTCAGCTGCTCGCACGGCACGTCGACTGAACTCGCTCCTCCGCACTCAGTGATTTGGTGCGGCCCGAAAATCGGCGGCTTTGTGATCGTGATCACGTTGCTTGCCTGCACGCAGACCCAACAAACGCACAACTTGGCCGGTGATGCTGCGGATTGTGACTGGATCGCCAATCTTTGCGCAGACCTGCGGGCACATTGGCGACACCCGAGGTCATCGAGAGCTTCAATATGAACAGCGTTCCGAATTCCGCAGCTCCGATGACCACGCGCGTGATGCAGCGGACCACGGCATTCGCGCGCTACCTGCAGATGCTGCGCCAGTTCAATGGCGTCGGTGCCGCGATCAAGGACCTCGACCCTGCCGAGCGTCGCAAGATCGCCCTGACCGCACTCGCCGAACTGACCCGGGCCGAAGGCAGCTCCGCCGGTCAAGAAGAAAAAGATACCGACTGGATGGTGGAAGCCGCGGTGGCTTTTGCGCGCGTGCGCTCGCCGCATCTGCAGGTGCGGGTTGGCGGCGTACGCCGCTGGTTGGTCTCAGCGTACCGCGCAACCTTCCAGTCACCCTATGGCGAAGTGCAGACCCTGCATCGCCAGGTGCTGCGTGCCCTGCGCACCATGCACGGCGGTGACCGCGAGGCATCGCCATTCACCTGGCTTGAATCGGCCTGATTGCTCAGCCCATTGCCTTGGGACGCAGTCACCAAAGGGTAAACTGCGCAGTGTTCGTGGTGAGGGCACCGGTGCGAGCCCTTGTGCGGCCCAATACGCCTCCGGCGCCACGCTCTGCTTGCTCCCTCCCCGATGTTCGGTGAGGGCCGGGGAGGGGTTAGGAGATTTGCATTCCATCCTTGAGACTGCCCTTGGAGCTCCGCTCCAAGGGCAGTCTCATGGATGCAGCCAGCCCGATTCGCCGTCCGCGTAATGCTCGTTCTTCCAGATCGGCACGCGCAGTTTTACTTCATCGATAACACGTCGGCAGGCGTCGAACGCTGCGCCACGATGTGCCGCAGCGGCGCCGACCCAGACGGCAATATCACCAATCTCCAACGCGCCGACACGATGCACGCAGACCAGTCGGCGTATAGCAAGCTCTTTGGCGACCGCGGCTACGATGGCATCACCCTCACGCTGCGCCAACTCAGCATAGACTTGATACTCAAGCCGTTGCACTGGACGGCCGTCGTTGTGATCGCGCACGATCCCCTCGAAACTCGCGATCGCTCCGCAATGCGGATCGGACAGCTGCGCGCGCAACGCCGCGACGTCGATCGGCGCCTCGGCGAGCACGAAGTTTTTCATCCGCCCGACACCGGTGGCAGAAAGACGACTTCGTCATTCGGCTGCAGGATCTGCTGCCATGAGACGATCTCGCCATTGACCGCCAGTCGCAGTCGCGCACGCGGCAGGGTCAGCGCGTGGCGCCGTGCAGTCTCTTCATACAACTGAATCGGGTCAGCGTGGTCGAGCTCCAATTCCTCGATCTCGGTACCCGCCGCCGCGCGCAGGCTGGCAAAATGGCGCAGCCGGACTTTCACGTTGCTGCTCGAAGGCGCCGTGGCGGACGCGGCTTGCTGGCTGACTTGCCGAGCGGCTTGCCGGCATCGAAATCACGCTTGCCGCCGGTCTTGCGTAGTACCTGGATCGCCTCGATCCGCATACCCAAGCTGAGCGATTTGCACATATCGTAAACAGTCAGGGCGGCAATGCTTGCGCCGGTCAGCGCCTCCATCTCGACTCCGGTGCGCGCCAACGTGGCGACCGTACACAGCAGGCGCAGGCGCGTGGGTTCGACAAACTGGTGCTCGAACTGGATGGCATCGAGCAGCAGCGGGTGGCAGAACGGAATCAGCTCGTGGGTGCGCTTGACGGCCATGGTGCCGGCAATAACCGCGGTGTCGATGACCGGGCCCTTCTTGCTGCGTAGATCCGCAGCGTGCAGGGCTGCTGCGGCCGCAGCGGGAAATACGACCTCGGCACTGGCGGTCGCCTGGCGTTGGCTGAGTCGCTTGCTGCCGACATCGACCATGGCCGGACGCCCACCGGCATCGACATGGCTGAGGCGTGGCGAACCGGCCATCTCAGCCGCCCATCCGGAACATCTCGACGCGCTGCAGCGGCACGGCCTCGCGTTCGGCGCGCAGTTCGCTGTAACGGTCCGCACGCAGCGACCAATGCGCTGCCACGCATGCAGCGAGCGCCTCGTCATCGTGCTGCAACCAGTCACGCAAATCGCGTCCCTGGCTGGCGAACAGACAGGTGAACAGCTTGCCCTCGGCCGAGATACGCGCACGATTGCAATCGCCACAGAACGGCAGCGAAACCGAACCGATAAATCCAATCTCGCCGGCGCCATCGCGGAACCCAAACCGTGTCGCCACCTCGCCGCCGACACTCGGTGCCAGTGCCTCGATCGCGAACTCGGCATTGATGCGATCGCGCAGTTCGGCGACCGGCACAACCTGTTCGCGACGCCAGCCATTGCAGTTGCCAACGTCCATGTACTCGATGAAGCGCACCACGTGCGGTGTATGGCGGAATCGTCTGACCAGGGGCAGCACCTGATCTTCATTGACGCCGCGCTGGACAACGGTATTGATCTTGATCGAGCGGAATCCTGCCGCGACGGCGGCATCGATTCCGCCGAGCACACTGGCGACATCGCCGTAGCCGCCACTCATGCGGGAAAAAACTTCGGGATCGATCGCGTCGAGACTGACGGTAAGTCGGCGCAGTCCGGCCCGGCGCAGCGCGCTGGCCTGTGCAGCAAGCAAGGCGCCATTGGTGGTCAGGGCAAGATCTTCAATGCCATCGATGCGCGCCAGCCTTTCAATGATCTCCGGCAACTCGGCACGCAGCAGGGGCTCACCACCCGTCAAGCGAAGTTTGCGGACACCGACCGCGCTGAACGCGCGCGCCAAGCGCTCGATCTCGATCGGATTGAGCCACTCTTTGCGCGGCAAAAACGCACCCGCACCACCGAATTTCTCGGCCGGCATGCAGTACGGACAACGGAAATTGCAGCGATCGATAACCGAGATGCGCAGATCCTGCAGCGGCCGACCGCGGCGATCACGAGTGCCGCCAAGCGCTGGATTGATCGACGATACGCTCACGCCGGCTCCCAGGCGCGCGTGCAAGCCTGCATGCCCGCCCAAGGCGGTCCGAGCGCCCATGCCTCGCCGGCCTCGGCCACCTTCAAGCCTGCCGCGCGCAGCGCCTGCGCATCTTCGACGCAGCTGTAGTGATAAATGATCATCCGTGCACGCGTAGCCTCGTCATACTCACGTTCCAGATCTTCCAGACCGGTGTGCGAGGGATTGCCTTGCAAGGTGCAATCATGGGCGATGGCTTCACCGGCATCGGCATGCGCGGCGATGAGCTCCGGAATCGGCCGGGTGTCGCCGGTCCACAGGAACGCACCACGCAGGGCAAGCCCGAATGCCGTGCCCGGCACATGGTGGCGTACCGCAAAGACATCGAACCACAGCCCCTCGTGCCAGAAACCACGCGAGACCGGAACGAGCTGAAACGCGTCCCAGAAATTGGCGCCACCCTCTGCAACCGGCGAGGGGTAGTCAGCGAGGCGCGACTGCAGGATCGGCACCAGCGCTGCCGCGCAATACAAGCGGACTTTGCCACAGCGCGTCAGATCAAAAAGAGTCTGGTAGTAGAGCCGCTCGAAGCCGGCAACATGATCGAGATGCGCATGGGTGACGAACAGAGCCATTGGCATAGCGCCGTAGCGCTCGACGTGAGCGCTCAAGGCCTCCTGACCACAATCGATCATCAGGACGGGCGCGCCGTCGCGCTCCAGTACAGCCGAAGCCGAGCCGAGCTGCACTGCCTGCGCGTTGCCTACACCGAGAAAGCGGAGATTCCAGGTTGTACTCATCGCGCCATTATACGGGAGCCGCCCTCACGACGAGTGATAGCCCGAGCGCAGCGCGGGCCACGCCTTGCTGCTGAATCCGGCAACGCGCTCGGTTGCGCCGAGTTTGAGCAGGGATCGCTGCAGCCGCGCCAGGTTGCTCTGCTGCCAGTCGCCGGAGCGCGCGCGCAGCTTGCTGCGGTCGAGATCGATCATCCACCACTTGCCATCGGCGTCCACCATCAGGTTGTGGGCGTTCAGGTCGGCGTGCCACAGCCCCTGTGCGTGGAATTGCGCAATGACCCTCCCGACGCTAGGCCAGTCGATGTCAGTGCCCGCCTGCAGGCACTCGGCCAAGGTCTGCGCGCGCGCGATACGCTCGGTGATCAGTGCCGCTCGATAGCGGAAACCCGATCGCACGTAGCGCGCCGCGAGTGGACGCGGGACCGGCAGACCCAAGTCCAGCAATTGCGCGGTCAAGCGGAACTCACGAAAAGGTCGCGTGGCCTCGCGGCCGGACCAGAAATACCAGTCTCGGGAGATCCGCGAAGCCCAGCCACCGCGCTGATAGGGGCGCAGCACCGCCTCGGCAAAGGGCAGTTGAAGGATGCGGACATCGCCGCGACCGCGCCGCTCGACACTCGCCGCGTTGAGATCATCGAAAGCCGATGCAGCCTGATCGGGCGACCAGCGCGAGGCGTCGTAGATGATCTCGCCGAGCGCGATGGGTGCTATGCAGATATTCATGCGGAGACGCTATGCGGATTCGAATGCGGTATGTTGCCGGCTCAAAGTGTAGCGGTCTTCAGCGATGAGTTTTCAGCCTCCACAATCTGTGTGCATCTTCCGCCTATCGGCGCTCGGTGATGTCAGCCACGTCGTTCCACTCGTGCGCCGGCTGCAACGCTTCTGGCCTGAAACCCGGATCACCTGGATCATTGGGAAATTCGAGTTCAAACTGGTCGGTGACCTGCCGGGTGTCGAGTTTGTCGTGGTCGACAAGAGGCGCGGCCTCGCCGCTTGGCGCGATCTGCGCGCCAGGATGCGCGGACGTCGATTCGACGTGCTCCTGCAATGCCAGGTCGCGCTGCGGGCCAACCTGCTCGGCAGCGCGATCAGCGCCGACACGCGAGTTGGCTACGACTGGTCGCGCAGCAAGGAACTGCACAGCCTCTTCGTGAACCGCCGGATCGCCGCGGATGCGGGCTGGCATGTACTGGATGTGCTGGCATCGTTCGGCGATGCGATCGGACTGCCCGCCTCGGCACCGAGCTGGAATATTCCGTGCAGCGACTCCGATCGTGCGTTTGCTCAACTGCACCTGTCAGGCGATCAGCCGAGCCTGATCATCAGTCCCTGTTCGAGTCATCGGCTGCGCAACTGGAATGCCGAGGGCTACGCCGTAGTCGCAGCTCATGCCGCTCGTGCACTCGGCATGCGCGTGCTGCTGGTTGGTGGACCCAGCGCGATCGAGCGCGAAATGGGCGATGCGATCCTTGCCCGGCTCGATACGCCGATCACCGACCTGATCGGCAAGGACACGCTGAAGCAATTGCTTGCCTTGCTCGAACGCGCCAGCGCGCTGCTGACGCCAGACTCGGGCCCGATGCACATGGCCAATGCCGTCGGCACGCCGGTGATCGGTCTGCATGCAGCCACCGACGCGCGGCGCAGCGGGCCTTACTCGGATCTGCGTTGGACCATCAATCGCTATGCCGAGGCGGCCGAGCGATTTCTCGGCAAGCCCGCGACCAAGGTGCGCTGGGGCCGCCGGATCGAGCGTCCTGGTGTGATGGAACTGATCGAGCCGGGCGCCGTGATCGAGCGACTGGACGCACTGATGAAATCGACGGATCCCGGACGCTTGAACTGATGCTCTATCTCAACCGCGCACGCGGTAATCCTGGTACGACTTCTCTTCGACCAGAGCAGAGCCGAGTTGCTGATTGATCTCGCGTTTCAAGCGCGCACGATCGTCATTTTCGAAGTAGACCGAACGCGCCAGCTGGATGAACTCATCGTCGAATTGTTGGCGTGATTCCTTGATCCGGATGTCATCCTCGATCACCCACAGCCGCTCATTGACCGCCTTCAGCGCCGCCAGTGGCTCGGCGATATCGATTTTCGACTCCGCCGCCCTGCCCCAGGTTTCATTCAACGCATCCAGCTCACGGCGCACATTGGCCAGTTTGGCCGGATCGGACATCCGCTCGGACTTGATCTCCAGGATCGTGATCTTGTCGAGCAACTCGCCATAGGACACAGGAACTTCAATCAGACTCATGGGTTGGCTCGGGAAGCAAGAATGGGATGACGCGCAGTATAGAGTGCCCCAGCGGTGAAGACCGAACCGCAAACGCGGCGCGCCGCGATAGCCCCAGTTAAGAGCGCCGAGGCGGCGCGACCATTGTGGTAATCCTGCAAAACAGTGGTCGGGGTGGGAGCGCCGAGGCGGCGCCACCGTAGTGGCAATCCTGCAAAACAGCGGTCGGCCCGCTTCGGGCCTCCTACTCGGGAGCGCCGCCCTGTCCAAGATCACTCCCGGCGATCTTGTCGAACCGGGTGGGTTCGATACAACCACCCTCCCCGCCAGTCTAAAGAGAGCCGCCGATCGGCGATCTGCGAGTGCCCCGCAGTGGGATCGCGGGGCCCGTCCCTGGGCCCCGGGCGCGTTGCGCGGGCCAGCCTCCGGCTGTCCAAAATCGCTCCCGGCGATTTTGTCGAACCCATGTCGGTACTTCACAACCACCCTCTCCGCCAGACCCAAAGAAAAAGCCGCAAGTGCGCA
>JAYSZM010000151.1:0-13765 GCA_043738015.1 Lysobacterales bacterium | reverse complement strand
AAAGAACGCAGATCAAGAGCTGTTGATAAATAGCTTCAAAAGCCAAAAACCAACAGCAAAGCCAGCGTACAAGAGCGTGGCTTGCCGCGCTGCCGTTGCCGTTGCCCTTGCCTTTGCCCTTGCCGTTGTCCCCGAGGGGATTGCATAGAGCGGGGGTTGCCGCGCTGCATTTGATCTGCGGGTACTGCATCAGTTTGAATGTTGGCAACGGTCCCCCTCTCCCGCCTGCGGGAGAGGGTGGCCCGCAGGGCCGGATGAGGGAAACGTTCGATGGTGTTGGCTATTTGTTGCTATGCGCGCGGCAGACCCCGAGCGCTCTCGCGCGTTTCCCTCATCCGCCTGCGGCACCTTCTCCCGTAAACGGGAGAAGGGGTTCATCGCCAGAATTTCAAACTGATGCAGTGCCGATCTGCGCGGTTGCTCGTGATCTCGATAAGGTGCGCAACGCCGCCGCACCCCCGCATCAATAAACGGCAAACTCAGCGCGACAGCCGCGGTCGACCCAGATGCCGCGCGCGTCGTAGCCCCAAGTCGAGTTGTAGCGACATTCGGCGGAGCTGTACTGTTCAACCAGTTCCACCTCGGTGCGCACCCGGATCGGGCAGTGCGTTACTCGACGGTCATGCGACTCGCACACGACGCTGACGCCCTGCCGACCCCGACCACGATCGAAATCATCCTGCCAGGGGCGTCCGTATCCCGACGAATTGGCGTTACCCCGGCCGCCTCGCGCCGGAGCCACTTCGAAATCGGCGCGACAACCCTGACTGACCCAGATGCCACCACGATCGACGCCCCAGGTCTCACCCTCGACGCATCGCGAATCACTGAGCCGATCCACCAGATACACGCCGCCCTGGGTATCAACCGCGCAGTAATTGTCGCGGCCGCGGACCGACTCGCAGCGGACCAGAACCGAATCATCGTGCGCCGCCTGCGCGGGACCGGGACCGGCAGCAGCCAACAGCATGAGCAGACCAGCAACCAACAAAGGGGAACGGCGCATGGAACACCTCCTCGAAACCAGCAACGACGCTGCGATGGCGCAGTCTAATCGCGAAGATTCCTGGCAAGGTGAATCGCCGACCAATTACCGCCAGCTGAAGCCGGCCAACCCGGAAGTTGACCGCAACCCGCCCGCTCCGTACACTGCGCGCCCTCGCAAGACGGGCGGTTAGCTCAGCGGTAGAGCACTGCTTTCACACGGCAGGGGTCACAGGTTCAAGCCCTGTACCGCCCACCATACTTCCCGAGTATTCGATCAAGCCGGCCCTGCGCCGGCTTTTTCGTGTCTGCTAGTCGCGTCAAAGCGGATCGCTGTGGATGAATCGGACGGCACGCTTTGAGCCCGATTTGCCCAGCATCGTGTGTGGACATCGCGACGACGAATGGATTGACCGGCGGCAACGATGGCTGAGCGCCAGCTGCGACAGTGGCGGCCGGCGCGCGGATCAGACGTGCGGCGCAACCGGCGATGTTCTTGGCCAGGTTCCCGGATTGCGGCGTACGCCGCATTGCGTTCGGTGGGGCAACGCACAGAGGTTCAGCAACCGCGCTGGCAGACTGCGCCCATGGAGGTGCCGCCCTGCCCGGTAGTTTTGCGGGCACACCCCCTGCCCCTGCCGCAGACGCGGTGGCTGCCACCGCACCGGAGTATCACCATGTCATTCGCAATCTACATCGCTGGCGTCGCCATCTTCATCGCTGGATTGATTTACGCGGCGACGCTGATGAATGTGCCGACACAGTGGATCGCCGTCGGCACCCTCGTCGTCCTCGGGCTCTCCGTGTTGATGGGCGTCAACGCCACCCGCCAGAAAGACCCGCCGGCCTGAGTCGGCATCACCAGGTGTCGCCAGCAAATCGCTGGCGTCACTGTGCCGGCTCGACAAACCCCAACGAGCGCAGAAACTCGATGGTCCGCGCGTTCGCATCGGCGACAACGTCAGTATCGATCGCAGCGTAGTCGGGAATTTCCTGCTGACTCAAGTTGCGCGTGAACAAGTGTCCGACGTCCGGATACAATTTCAATTCGCAGCGCACCTCGCGTGCGCTCAGACCGGCGCAGAATGACTGCGCCTGCGCCGCCGGCGTGAGGTTGTCCTCGGCGCCGTGCAGCATCAGAGTGGGCGGCAAGCCAGGGCGCAGATACAGGTCAGGTGATAGGGCGGCAGCCTGCTCGCGTCCTCCGACCAGTTTCTGGAACCAGCCAGACTGGTGAACCGAGACCGCGGCGGACCGCAGGATCAGCGCATTGGGTACGGATGACACCGGGTGTCGACCGGGCTCATCAAATACCGCGGCGGCCGCAGCCAGATGTCCACCCGCCGACGTGCCGAGCGCCGCGATGCGATCGGGCTGAAGGTGCAGCGATTCTGCCTGGGAGCGCACCCACCGGATCGCATTTCTCGCGTCGGCCACCGCATCGAAGGGCGTGATCGTTGATCCATTGGACAGGCGGTAGTCAACGGAAATCGCCGCCAGCCCCAATCCCGCGTAGCGCACTGCCATCGCGTCCATCCAACTGGCCTCGCCCTCATTCCAGCCGCCGCCGTGGAAGAGCACAATGGCGGCTCCAGTGCGGCCGGCAGTCGGGGCGAAAATTCTCAGATTGATCTGGGCGCCGGCACTGTCGATGCGGGCGATCCGTGTCGGGATCGGTTCCGCCGCACGGGTGGCGGCAAGTACGGTCAGAAGGAACAGCAGCACGAACGACTTGGATACCAGCACAAAGCACCTCGGAGTCGGATGGGGTTCGAGCGTACGGATCGGCAATCCTGACGCAGCGCGGCATCTGATGACTTGAGCAGACACTGAATCGATCCACCGCCTGCTCAGAACCGGCGCCTTGGCACGAAACCGGACACCTACTCGGAGTACGCTAGCGCCTTTGCGACTGAGGAGTGGATGATGAATCGCTTTTCCGGGTTTAAATCGCGCGTTGATTTGCGCACGCGTCGCCTAACGATGGCGCGGAGATCGTGTCCCGAAACCATCCGCCCTGGCCCACTGCAGCCCGGCCGCATGCTGCCCGGATTGCTGCTTGCACTCGCACTGACCCCGCTGGCCCAGGCCGAAGTTCTCCCGCAGTTTCCGGCTGGCTCGGTCTGGCGGCAGAATATTTCGGCCGCCGCCGCGCACCCCAACTCCGGGCCGATGATCACCCAATTGCAGACCCTGGGCGGATTCGGCAACGGCCGCCTGCAGATCGATTTTTCGATCCGCGTGGTGCGATCCGGCGCCGGCGTTCCGCTGGTGCCGATCGCCGCCATTGCCAGTGCCGATCCGAACGATGCCTATTACCTCCCCGACTGCGACGCCCTCGGCACTCAGGTTCCAGTTCCACCCGGCGCCACGATCGAGGGTGAAGCCGGCATGAGTTGCGATGTCTTCAACGGTGATTGCCATTATCTGGTGACCCAGGGCAATCTGCTTTACGAGGTCTATCGCACCACCGTCGCCAGCGGCAGCATGCAGTCGCAGTGTCTGGCAACGTGGCAACTGGATGTGGTGTATCCGGCGACGGGCCGCGGAGAACATTGCACGAGCGCCGACGCCGCGGGATTTCCAATTGCGCCGCTGCTGTTCAACGCCGACGAGATCCAGGCATCACTGAGCGTCGATGGCACCGGCAATGGCGATCTCGGTCATGCGATCCGTTTTATTCTGCCGAACAACCGCATGGCCAGCGATGTCAGTCTCGGCGGTGTGCTCGGCCGTCTCTATGTGCGGCCTGCCAGCCACGCGGGCGGCCCCAGCGGCCCGGCCGCATCGGTACCTTATGGCGCGCGACTGCGACTGCGCAGTGATTTTCCGTTGACCAATTACAATCCTGCTGCGCGCGTCATCCTCAATACGCTCAAGCGCTATGGCATGGTGCTGGCCGATGGCGGCACCGTTGCGTTGACCGCGGAGAGCGATCTCTACACGAACACCAGCTGGGCCAGCCTGGGCATCGCCTCGCGCGTCTTCGACCAGACCGCCGGTGCCACCACGGTGCTTGCCAGCGATTTTTCGGTGCTCGATACCGGCGCACGCATCGGCGAAACCTACGACTGCGTTCCGACCGTGCTTCCTACTGGCGTTCTATTCTCGAATGGATTCGAGTAGTAAAGCCGAAAGTAGACACTGCGACGGGCGCACATGCACGGCACTGTACTCCGGCGTATCATCGACGGGTTGGGATGAACGGACTTCACTCCGTACCCCTACCGTTACCACTGCAATACTCGTTACATCACTCAGCAAGTTTGGCGGCCTGACGGCCTGGGGACCTCAAGCATGACTCTTAGAAAAAAACCGTTGGCGTTTGCCGTGGCTGTTGTACTTGGTATGCCTCTGGCAGCGGGCGCCCGACCGGCATCCCTGCTGATTCGGGACGCCAACTCGCCGAGCGTCGAGGCGATAGCGGCCGCGCAGCAACAGGGGCTGCTCGTGCTGCAGTCGGGCATTTTCGATCCAACCGCGGAGCGCCTTGAAACGCGCTCGCTCGCACTCCCCCACATCTCCGGCAGCCCATTCGCCGTCGTTCAGTTCGACGAAGGCAAGCGCATGAGCGCTGCACGGCTGAATGCCTTGGGCGCCGAGGTGCTGGAGTACATTCCGCACAACGCCTACCTGGTTCGATTGGCCGATCCGGCTGATGCCCGCCTGAGTCAGCATCCAGACGTGCGCTACGTCGGCTCATGGCAACCAGCATGGAAGATCGCGCCGGACCTGAAAAATGTTCCAGCCGACCTCGCCAACGTGACCGTGGATGTGTTTGGGTTCCGCGGTGAATCGCAGCTTGGATTCGGAGACCGACTGGCCGAAGCGGTCACGCAGGGCGAGCTTGCTGGTGGTGATTCCATGGGCGGGTTGCCGCACGTATGGTTTCGCGTGCCGCGTACCGCCCTCGCCGATTTTCTCCGTGAGGCCGCTCAAGTCAACGACGTCAGCTGGATGGCACGTTTCGAGATGCCGGTGCTGCACAATCGCGATTCGATTGGACCGATCCAGTCCAATCAGGCCTCAAGCGTTGGTGGTCCGACGGCCGATCAGGCATCCATCTGGACCAAGGGGCTGACCGGAGCCAACCAGATCGTGGCAGTCGCCGATTCCGGACTTGATCGCAACCAGGAGTTCTTCATCCGGTTGGATAAAGGCGCCGGCGTCGTACAGGCCGTGACCAATGCGGAGAACACGATGCCGCCGACACCGGGCACTCTGTTTCCGAACAACAAGGTGATCGGCTATTTCACAATGCCGGGTGCCAGCCCCTACGACGACAATCAAATCTGCGGCAGTTCTTCGACCAGTTTCCACGGCACGCACACCAGCGGCACCGTCGCCGGCGACTCGGGAACAACGGCCACACCAACAGCCGGCAACTGGAACACCGGTGACGGCATGGCGCCCAACGCGCAACTGTTGTTCCAGGATATCGGTGACGACGCCACTGGCTGTCTTTCTGGCGTTGGCGGCCGAATCATGTGGGAACAGGCCAAGGCTTCGGGCGCATTCATCTCCAGCAACAGCTACGGATCCGGCTTCAGCGGCGCCTACAGCGCCGGTGACTACGAGGTCGACGAAACCACATGGCTCAATGAGGACATGCTGATTGCGTTCTCTGCGGGCAATAATGGCCCCAGCGCATCAACGATTGGACATCCCGCCCATTCCAAGAATGCGCTCACGGTCGGCGCACTGAATCATGGCAACAGCACAACGGTGGTGGGCTTCTCCAGCCGTGGCCCGGCCAGTGATGGCCGCCGCAAACCGGACATCCAGGCGCCCGGAACCAGCATTATTTCTGCGCTCGGCAACGATGAGGATGCCTCAGCGAATGGCGGAACCGGTACACAGTCGCTCAGCGGCACTTCAATGTCGGCGCCCACGGTCGCCGGCGCGGCGGCCTTGATGCGCCAGTATTTTGACGACGGCTATTACCCGAGCGGAGTCAAGACTACCGCGGACGCTCGCAAGCCGCTCGGCTCGGAGCTGAAAGCGACACTGATGAACGGCACTTTGTTCTTCACCGGAACGCCCGGCTTTTCATCCGGTTGGGGCCGCGTATGGCTCGACAACAATCTCTATTTCAGCGGTGGCGCCACCGACACGCGCGATATGCGCAACTTTGCTGTAAGCAAGGAAAACGGCATCGCGACTGGACAGACCCACACCTATCAGGTCCAGGTCAACGCCGGCCAGGAATTTCGCGCCGCGCTGGCCTGGTACGACCCACCTGCAGCATTGGGTACCGGCGTGGCGCTGGTGAACAATCTGAACCTCGAGGTGCAAGAAGGCGCCAACATCTATCGCGGCAACGTGTTCAGCGCTGCGGGCGAAACTTCGGTCTCGGTCACCGGCGGAACTGCGGACGCACTCAATAATGTCGAACAAGTGCGTTTCACGGCACCGGTTGCAGGCACCTACACCCTGCGTGTGATTGGCACCAACGTGCCAGGCAATGGACTGCGCTACTCCGACCAGCAGGGCTACGCCCTTTCGGTATCCAGCGCCCAGTGCGCATCCTTGGTTACTGCCGCGCCGGCAGCGCCGGCCGTCAGCAATTCAGGGGGCGCCGTCGATGTGGTTTCACCGGCAGTGGGAGGAGCAACCAGCTATCAGGTCTATCGTGCCGATGGCACCTGCGCTGGTGCAGCTGCGGGCGACTTCCAGCTTGCCGGAACATCGGCGAGTCCGACGTTTGTCGACAACAATACTCAAGGCGGTCTCAGCTTTGCCTACAAGGTACGAGCAGCTGATATCTGTGGTGAAGGCCCCATCAGCGCCTGCTCAGAAGTCGTTTCAACGGCAGCCTGCACATTGTTGCCAGAGTTTGATCCGCAGTCGCTGACTTTGGTCAATAATCCCGGTGCCAGTTGTGAAGTTGCGTTGAGCTGGGCCGCTGCCAGCTCGGAATGCCCGAGCGCGGCTGGCGTGGTCTACAACGTCTACCGCTCAACCAATCCGTTCTTCACCCCGAGCGCCGCAAATCGAATCGCCACTGGTCTGGCCACAACAAGCTTTGCAGACACGATGGTGGATTCGTTCGCCACCTACTATTACGCCGTCAGGGCCGAGGACACGACCACCGGTAACCCGGGCCCGAATGGCGGCAACGAAACACCAGAAATCTTCCGCAAACGGATTACGCCAACGGGATCGACCAGTTCGCCAGGCACCTTTGTCGATGGCGCTGACGCGCCCTCTTACTTGATGCTCGACAACGCGTGGAGTGTCAGCGACGATCGCGCAGCTGTGGGTACGCTCAGTTACCGCAATGCCCGCGACGGCGCAGGCACCTATACGGCAGATACTTGTGCTGCGGTCACAACACCAGAACTGCCCATCGAGGCATCTTCAGTGCTGTCGTTCAAGACACGCTATAACATCGAAGTGAACTGGGATGGCGTGGTGATGGAGATTTCGACCAATGGCGGCGCCACTTGGGCTGATCTTCCGCCCGATGGTGGCTATCCGACCACGTTGAGTGCTACCCAGGGCAATGCCTGCGGCTATGCAGCCAGCCAGGGCGTATTCAGTGGCGCCAGCCCCGGCGGCGGTATTTTTGTCGATCGCAACCGCACGCTCGCCGCTTTTGCCGGACAGAACGCCATGATCCGCTGGCGCTTCACGTCTGATAGCGGCGCCGAGGAGGAGGGCTTCTATCTGGACGATGTCCGCATCACCAATTCGGCAACACCTGATGCGTGCACCGGCATCACCATCTTCCAGAACGGCTTCGAGTAAGCCGCTCAGGATTGACTGAACGGGGCGCCTGCGGGCGCCCCTTTTTTTTTGTCGCTCCACTAGAATCGGGCAATCTTTCGTCAATGCGGGTACAGCAATGAAGTGCAAGACCGGAATGTTGTGGCTGCTTCTGGTGGTTGGCCTTGTCGCGGGCAGCGCGGGCGCGCGAGCCGAGAATATCGAACAGGCGATGAGCCCGGAGGAATTCCGTGCGGCGGGCCTGGACAAACTCAGTAACGATGAACTGGTCCAGTTGAATCTCTGGCTGGCACGTCGTGGTGACAGCGGCACCGCCGCCATGATCGCGCCGACGCCAGCGACCCCGGCCCAACCGAGTACGCCAGCTGCGACGCCCGTCGTCGACAACGGTCCGCGGATACGCGCCAAGAACCGTCAACCCGGTACTGCCGACACGGTTCCGACCGAGGTCGACGAGGTCAACAGTCGTCTGGTTGGCTACTTCGAGGGCTGGCGCAAGGGCACGATCTTCAAGCTAGAGAATGGCCAGCACTGGCGGGTGATCGATGATCGCCGCTTCGAGGTCTCCAGCGAAGACTCACCCACGGTCCAGATCAAGAGCGGATTCATGGATTCGTGGATCATGAAATTCGGCGACTACAATCGCGGCGCGCGGGTTCAGCGCATCAAGTGAAGTTCATGGCGCTGCTGCTCAGTCTGTTGATACCCGCAGCCGGCGAGGTCCCCAGCATGGCAAGCAGCAGCGCAATCACGCTGAGTCTGTCCAGCGACAACGGCAGCCTGCCGCCGCCGCACCGGCGCTCCAGCCAAATCAGGATCGAAGCCGACGGCAAGGCCGAGTACGAATCGCTGCTCGGCTACGACCGCAGCGATCCGCAGCGCCAATTGCGCAGCAGCTTCGCGCTCGATGCGGCGCAGCGCGCTCAGCTGATCGATCTCTGTGCACGACTTGCCGTATTCAGCACCGACTGGCAGGAAGTCGAGCGCCCCCATGTCGGCGGTTCCGGGGTTGCCCTGATGCTCAGCGATGGCAGTCGTACCGTACGTATCCCGCGCCAGCCGATCGAATCTCAACGCCCAGCGCGCGATGAACTGGTCGCGGGCATCCACGCCCTCGTGCCGGAATTGCTGCGCGCCCAGCACACGGATTGGCGCAGCAGGCACGGCGACACTGAGCAGGACTGAGTAAACCCCTGCAATCAAGGCAGGGTATGCGGCGCGGATTGACCAACGACTTGACGCCGCGCCTGCGCTGAACTGCGCGGCCGCACCCAGATTTCCACCCGACGATTCTTGCTGCGCCCGGCCTCGCTGTCGTTGTCAGCTACCGGCAGACTTTGACCCAAGCCGCGCGAGCGATGCACCGGGATGCCGCGTCGCGCCAACTCGGTGGCGACGAAATCGGCACGATCATTGGACATGTGCAGAGCCAGCACCGGATTGTGTTCACGCCGGTCCGAGAAACCGATCAGAACGATCTCATGACTGCCGCGCGGCAGCGGTCGCAGGAATCCAGCGATGCGATCGAGATCGCGCACGGCCTTGCTGTCCAGATAGCTCTGCCCATTGCCAAAGCGGAGATTGGTCGACAGCCGTTGCGCGCCCTCGGTCAGGTCGCGATAGGCATCCAGCCCGGCAGAATCCGGCTGCGCACTGTGCAGGCTCATGGTCTGGCCGACGAAGCCGATCCGGTCGGCAATCGCCTGCCCGGCACCACTACGGGCAAACTCGACAAAGGAGCGCGCCGCCGCACTCGGCTGCCGCGACGAATAGAGAAACAACCGTCGCGCCAGTGCGTAGTCCTCGGTCGCCACCGTCAGCGGCTGCGGCAACATCGCACGCGAATCGGCCGTCGCCAGTGCCAGCGGTCGCGACTTGCCGACGCCAGCGAGGCCAACAAAGCCGATCGCACCCGGGTCAGCGGCTACCCGGGCCGCCAGTTCCTCGGTGGATTCAAATCGCAGCGCGTCTGGACTCAGTGCATCACCCAACAGCACCAGATTCTTGAACGTATCGAAGGTGCCGGACTTGTCATCGCGCGCGTATAGCCGGATCGTCCCGACTGACGACCCCAGGGACGACCAGTTGCGGGTCTGGCCGTTGAAGATCGCGCGTACCTGGTCAAGCCCGAGTTGGCGGATCGGATTGGCCGGATGCACGATGATCGCCAGGCCATCGAGTGCGATGACATGCTCCTGTTCCGGATCATCGAGTCGCCCGAGCGCCGCTTCATGCTGCTTGACCTCGGCCGGCAGCACCGGGCGCGATGCCATCCAGAGATCGGCGGTGCCGGCACGCAGGGCCTCCAGCCCGGTCGAGGTGCCGTGCGCGTAGACCAGAATGCTTGCCCTGCGCTCGGCGCGCGTCAGCGCAATTACGCGCTCATTCGCCGCCAGCAACTGGTCGGATGCAACAACCCATCCTTCGCGCGCGGCCCAGTCGGTCGCCAGCGCGGGCACCAGTTTCTGTCCCACGGTATTGGAACCGTGCAGCGAGAGCAGAACCTCGGGTTCGGTCGCGCCGACGGCCACGCCACAGCCAAGCAAGAATAGGAACAGGCACTTCATCGTCGTCATCCCTGAGTCAACACCGCCATTGTGCGACTGGAGGGTTTCAGCGCGATGAGTGCGCGATGACGGATTGAAGACCAGCGCATCGGCGAGCGACGCGCGTGCTGTTCTGCTGCACCGTGCTCAGCCAGACATCTGTATCAGTCAGACACTGCCCTGCCCTGCACACACCCGGTGATTACTCGCTCAGCGCAGACTCTGATTGATCCGTGCCAGTGTAGCCGTGCCGGGACAAAGCTCAGCGGCGGTCAATGAGTTGATCGGCTCATCAACCGAATTGAGGTGCTCGTGCAAATCACGCGCGCTGTTGTCGACGAACAGCAGGCCGGTCACCACTTCGCCCTTGGCCTGGTGTTCGGCAACATAGTTCATCGCCGCCACGCGGTTGTGCGGATCGAACTCGCGATGCAACTTGCGCAGCAAAAGGATTGTGCCATCGTGCTGCTCGACTTCGATCACCTGGCCTTCGGCATAGTCGACGACGATCTCTTCCTTGCGCGGAATGAAATCTATGCGGTTGACGGCTTCATTGTGCTCGCGCACGTAGTCGTAACTCTTGGTGCTGCCGGGGTGATTGTTGAACGCGACGCAGGGACTGACGACATCGATGAAGGCGGCACCCTTGTGCGCGATGGCGGCCTTGATGATCGGCACCAATTGCTTTTTGTCGCCAGAGAATCCACGGGCCACATAACTGGCGCCGAGTTGCAGCGCGAGGCTCGCCATATCGATCGGCGTATCGCTGTTGACCACGCCCTTCTTTGAAGCCGAGCCCTGATCCGCCGTCGCCGAGAACTGGCCCTTGGTCAGGCCATACACGCCGTTGTTCTCGACGATATAGACCATGTTCACGCCACGTCGCATGACATGGGCGAACTGCCCGATGCCGATCGACGCGGAATCACCATCGCCGGAAACCCCAAGATAAAGCAGGGCGCGATTGGCCAGGTTGGCGCCGGTCAGCACCGAGGGCATGCGTCCATGCACCGTGTTGAAGCCATGCGAGTTGCCGAGAAAATAGTCCGGCGTCTTCGAACTGCAGCCGATGCCCGAGAGCTTGGCCACGCGGTGCGGTTCGACATCCATCTCGAAGCAGGCCTGGATGATCGCCGCCGAAATCGAGTCATGCCCACAGCCAGCACAGAGGGTGGAAATCTTGCCCTCATAGTCGCGCCGCGTGCGGCACACCCGGTTCTGCGGCAGGGTCGGATGATGCAGTTTGGGTTTGGCCAGGTAGGTCATGCGGATTTCCTCGAAGCGCGCACGCGATCGCCGATCTCGCGGGTGATGAAGCGGGCGGTGATCGGCGTGCCGTCGTAGTGCAACACCTTAATGAGTTGCTTGGGACTCACATCAAGTTCGTTCACCAGCATGGAGCGCATCTGTGCGTCACGGTTTTGCTCCACAACGAACACCTTGTCGTGGCGCGCGATGAAGTCATCGACCGATTGCGGGAACGGGAAGGCGCACAGCCGCAGCGCATTCAGGTGAATATCCTGCTCCTCCAGCACATCCAGCGCCTCGCGCATCGCGGGTGAGGTGGAGCCGAAATAGATCACACCGACGGAAGTCTTTTTCGGCGCATTACGCAGCACCGGTTGCGGCACCAGATCCGCGGCAGTCTTGAATTTGCGCAGCAGCCGTTCCATGTTGTAGATGTAATCCGGGCCGCGCTCCGAGTAGCGTGCATACGGGTCGCGCGTGGTGCCGCGTGTGAAGTACGCGCCCTTGGTTGCATGCGTTCCCGGCAGCGTGCGCCACGGAATGCCATCGCCATCGACATCCTTGTAGCGGCCAAAATCCTTGCCCGCCTCAAGCTCCTCTGCGGTCATCACTTTGCCGCGATCATAAGCGCGCGCATCGTCCCAGACAAACGGTTTGCACAACCGCTGATTCATGCCGATGTCCAGATCTGTCATTACGAAAATCGGCGCTTGCAGACGCTCCGCCAGATCAAGCGCAGCCGCCGAATGTTCGAAACATTCGTGCGGGTCTTCAGGAAACAGCAGTACATGCTTGGTGTCGCCGTGCGAGGCATAGGCACAGGACAACAGGTCGGACTGCTGTGTGCGCGTCGGCATGCCCGTTGACGGACCACCGCGCTGCACGTTAACGATGGTCACCGGAATCTCGGCGAAATAAGCGAGCCCAATGAACTCGGTCATCAGTGAAATGCCGGGGCCAGAAGTGGCCGTGAAGGCGCGCGCGCCATTCCAGCCCGCACCGACCACGACGCCGATTGAGGCCAGCTCATCCTCGGCCTGCACGATGGCGTATTTATGCTGTCCGGTCACGGGATCAACACGAAACTTCTGGCAATATTTTTCGAACGCTTCCGGGACGGAAGTGGACGGCGTGATCGGGTACCACGCAGCGACAGTGGCTCCGCCATAAACGAGCCCCAGGCCAATCGAGCTGTTGCCGTCAACAAATATCTTGTCGCCCACCTGATCGCTACGGCGCACTCGAATGCCCAGCGGGGCCGCGAGATTTTTCTTCACATAGTCGCGGCCCAGATGCAGCGCCCGCACGTTGGATTCGAGCAAGCGCTCCTTGCCCTTGTAGGTTTCGGCGAAGAGCTTTTCAAATACCTCCGCGTCGACGTCGAGCAGCACCGAGAGCGCGCCAACGTAAATGATGTTTTTGAACAGTTGACGCTGACGCGGATCGGTGTATGCCGCGTTGGTAATTTCGGTGAGTGGCACCCCAATCACGTTGATATCGGTGCGAAATTTTGACGGCGGCATCGGACGCGTGCTGTCATAAAACAGATAGCCGCCCGCTTCGATCTCTGCAAGGTCGGCGTCCCACGTCTGCGGATTCATCGCCACCATCATGTCGACGCCACCGCGACGGCCTTCGTAGCCTTTTTCGCAAACGCGTGCCTCGTACCAGGTAGGCAAGCCCTGAATATTGCTCGGGAAAATATTGCGTGGGCTGACCGGTACGCCCATGCGCAGTATCGCCTTCGCAAATAGCTCGTTTGCGGACGCGGAGCCCGAGCCATTCACATTGGCAAACTTGATGACGAAATCGTTGATGCCTTCGACTGCTTGGGTGGTTTTCATGCGGCTACCTCTTCAGCCACTTTGATTTTCACTTGCGCGCCGTCGCGACTCGAAGGCCCGGCTTTTGTTGTGTTGAGCAGGAATTTCTGCATGTCCCATGCACCCGTCGGGCAGCGCTCGGCGCAGAGGCCGCAATGCAGGCACACGTCTTCGTCCTTCGCCATGATGTGCCCGGTTTTTAACTCGGAGGACACATAGAGCGCCTGATCCTTGTTGTGCGCAGGCGCTTGCAGCCGTTCGCGCAAATCGCCTTCCTCACCGTTCACGGTGAACGTGATGCAGTCCATCGGGCAGATGTCAACACAGGCGTCACATTCGATGCAGGTTGCTTCATTAAACACGGTCTGCACGTCACAATTCAGGCAGCGATGCGCCTCCTTGAGTGCGGTGGCGACATCAAAGCCCAATTCCACT
>JAYSZM010000150.1:0-13832 GCA_043738015.1 Lysobacterales bacterium | reverse complement strand
AAGGGCAAGGGCAAGGGCAAGGGCAAGGGCAAGGGCAAGGGCAAGGGCAAGGGCAAGGGCAAGGGCAAGGGCAAGGGCAAGGGCAAGGGCAAGAGCAGCGCGGCAAGCCACGCTCTATGCAATCCCCTCGGGGACAACGGCAAGGGCAAAATCAACGGCAGAATCGGTAGCCCTCCGAGCCGGGCCGATGATTTGTACCGTACTGACACTCACAAGCTCTTCGCTCGCGATAAAATCCCGGTCCGCAACAAGACCGAGCCGCCATGGACATGCCGCTGTTTCCACTGAACACGGTGCTGTTTCCGGGCAGCCATCTGGATCTTCGAATCTTCGAGCCACGCTATCTGGACATGGTGCGCGACTGCATGCGCGCGCAGAAGGGCTTTGGTGTTTGCCTGATTATCGGCGGTCAGGAAGTCGGCACACCGGCGATCCCCGCCGCTGTCGGTACCGAAGTGCATATCGTTGATTTCTGCAGCCTTCCCGACGGCCTGCTCGGCATCACCGTTCAGGGGCGCTCACGCTTCCGCGCCAGCAATGTGCGCGTCCTCGAATCCGGACTGACCATCTCCAGTCCGGTTCGACTTCCGCCTGCGGATACCCTGCCCGTTCCCGCCGAATATTCCGTTCTGGTGACGATCCTCGAACGTCTGGCCGACCAGGATGACAGCGAACTCGTGCGCGCCGAGAAGTCACGCTTTGACGACGCGGAGTGGGTGGGCTTCCGGCTCGCCGACCGCCTGCCAGTGTCCCTGCTCGAGCGTCAGCAGCTCCTCGAATTGGAGGAACCGCTGGCGCGCCTCGGTCTGCTGGCCCAGTGGCTGCCACGCTTCCAGAAGGAATAGCCCCTGGCAGGGGCGCACTGCCAGCGTTTTTCCGTTTTCCCCAGTGTTTGGTCAACCCCGGTCCTGGTGCCAGCGGCTAAACTCTACGGCCCACGCCGCGTAAATCAGGAGACCCTCATGACGCTCAAGGTTGCCATCAATGGCTATGGTCGCATCGGACGCAACATCCTGCGCGCGCTCTACGAGAGCAAGCGCAACAACGAAATCCAGATCGTGGCGATCAATGATCTCGGCGATGCCGAGACCAATGCGCATCTGACACGCTATGACACCGCACACGGGCGTTTCCCGCATGAAGTCGGCGTGGATGCTGGCAACCTCGTCATCAACGGCGATCCGATCAAGGTCTATGCCGTGCGCAATCCGGCGGAGATTCCCTGGGGCGCCCACGACGTCGACGTCGTACTCGAGTGCACCGGGCTGTTCACCAGCAAGGCAAAGGCCAGCGCGCATATCGCCGGCGGCGCCAAGAAAGTGGTGATCTCGGCACCGGGCGACAAGGATGTCGACGGCACCTTCGTCTATGGCGTCAACCACGACAAGCTGCGCGCCGAACACACCGTCATCTCGAATGCTTCTTGCACGACCAATTGCCTGGCGCCGCTGGCCAAGGTATTGCACGAGAAGATCGGCATCGTGCATGGTTTGATGACGACGATCCACGCCTACACCAATGATCAGGTGCTGACCGACGTCTATCACAGCGACCTGCGCCGCGCGCGCTCGGCAACAATGAGTCAGATTCCGACCAAGACCGGCGCCGCTGCGGCCGTGGGACTGGTGCTGCCCGAGTTGAACGGAAAGCTCGATGGCTTTTCCATGCGCGTGCCGACGATCAATGTCTCGGCGGTGGATTTCACTTTCGTCGCTGCGCGCGCCACCAGCAAGGAAGAGATCGACGCCATTGTGCTGGAGGCCGCCAATGGCGCATTCAAGGGCATCCTCGGCATCAATACCAAGCCCCTGGTATCGGTCGACTTCAACCACGATCCGCGCTCGTCGATCTACGACGCCACGCTGACCAAGGTCATGGGCGGCACCCTGGTCAAGGTTTGCGCCTGGTACGACAACGAATGGGGCTTCAGCAACCGCATGCTCGACACCACGCTGGCCCTGATGGCGGCCAAATGAAGGCGGGGGCGTTGGTGATCGCCAGCGCCCTCTGGCTGTTCGCCAGCGAGCCCGCGGCCGCGGCTGTGCCGGCGGTGAGCGGCCAGGCGCTCGCAGCGCTGATCTCGGAGCCCGGGAGCGATGAGGCACGCCAGGCAGCCGCGCAACTGCGCATTGCTGCCGAGGCAGGCAATTCATTCGCCATGTATGACCTGGGCAGCCTGTCCAGGCAACATGAGCGAAAGTCCGGTGGTGCGCTCGCTTATGAACCGGGGCTCGCCATCCAGTGGCTGCTGCGTTCGTTTCGCAACGGTCGCAAACTTGGCGCCTACAAATTGGCGCTGAGCTACCGCGATATCGGCGACACCCTGGAGGCCATGGCCTGGATCCAGGTCTACAGCCACTACGCCACAGGTCCGGAAACCAAATCGGATGGCACGATCGCCAGTTTGATGGCGACCCTCTACGCCGAACTGGGCGAAGATCAAACCGACGCGATACGCCAACGCACCATCACGTTGCTGCAGCAATATGGACCTCAATTCGAGGCGGCAATCAGTCGCGGCCATGATCCCGGCATTCTCGGCGATATTTCTCTGATGAATGAGGAATGCACCTCGCCCAAACGCATGCCACGTGGTCTCTGGCAACGCGGACGCATTCGCGAATCGGCGTTCGTCGAAGCGCTGGTACGCATCGATGAACAGGGCAAGCCATCCCAGGTGCACTTGTTCGACTTTTCCAGGCGCGCGCTACATCCGGCCACTACGCGCGATCTCATTCTGCGTTACCGCTGCCCGATCCGTGCGGACGCGCAACCGTACTGGATGTTCATCAATCTCAGCCTGGACGACCGTCGTCACAGTCTGGCGCCGAAGTAGGCTCAGCAGCTTGTCGTGATCGCTGACTGTTCACGGCAAACCCAGGCACGCATCCGCCGCGGTTCGCACGTTCCCAGGTCAGTAGTCGCGAGCAGGTCTAGGATCTCCTCGCGACCGGCTCAACGCTAGCACCTGGGCCTGTGCTGCTCAGCCGCGCGGCCGGACATCCACGCGCACTTCGATGGTATCGCCCGGATGCGCGTCGGTGCGGGTGTGGTAGACGCGACCGTTGTAGCGATAGGCGACGTCGTAGCCGACAACGCGCTCCTCATCACGGTAGTCGGTCTCGATGCGGCAGCGCTGTTCCTCGGTATGCACAACACGTTCGACATAGCGGCCGTTGCGGTAGTCGCTCTGCCGCTGTTCCTCCTTGCCGATCGAATAGCCAACCGTCGCGCCGGCCAAAGTGGCTGCGTCACGGCCGTGACCGGAACCAAACTGGTTGCCGACCACACCACCGATCAGTGCGCCGAGCAGCGCACCTCCATTGGAACGGCGGCCGCGGCGCGAATGCTCGCGGTAGGTAACCGGCTCATCCCAGCACACCTGACGATCGACGGGTTCACTGACGTACTCGATGATCGGATCGACAGACACCACTTCGGCCAGATCCCACGCAGGCTGTGCGTGTCCAGCCGCCATGGCGGTGCCGGACGCCAGCGTTACGATCAGTGCGGTGCAAAGCTTCGAAATTTTGCGCATCTGTGGCTCCGGCTCGGTTGAACTGGCACCTACAGTGCATTTGCAGCAATGAATACGTTCTGAATTCTTCCTCCGCCAAGCAGCGGGAGGCGATGCGCGTTTAGCTGCGGGCCATTCTCAGGACGACGCAGCAAAAATAAGAGCCGCAGACCTTTCGGCCTACGGCTCCGACTTTGGCTACATGGGTTTCGCCGACCTACCAGCAAACACCGTTGGTTTCATCGCCTGAGAAACCCTTCGCGTCAGAATTGCCGAGTGTGAGACTGCCGCAGGTGTCATCCACCTGATTGTCGTTTGGCGTTGCGGTTAGAGTAAACGTCTGCGCACCCGCGCCCACCACCGCGGCTACGGTGTAGTAGCCATGCTCCGAGTCCGATGCACCCATACCCAAACCTGCCGGCGGCGCCGAGCTCAGGTCCGCGGTGTATCGGTTGAAACTGGTGTAGTAGCGTTCTTGCTCCGCTGCAATTCGCATCAACAGGTTGTGACCGTCGGTGCGCCGACCCTTCATCACCTGGCGACTAAACCCAGGCAGAGCGATTGCAGCCAACAGCGCCACAATTCCGACCACCACCATGAGCTCAATCAGGGTCATACCCAGATTGCGTTTTCGGCTCCGATTGAATCCTGTCATGCGCATGGTGTTCGCCTCGTCAGCAATGGTCGTGGAATCACTGGTTGATCAGTTCGCGCCATGAACGGCGACGCCACTCGTAATTGGCGATCTCGATGGACTCGGGGCCGCCTCCGGTTTCGTCATCCGGGATCAGTATCTGCGCGCTACCCCCGCCAACGCTCGATATCGGCGTGACACCCGCAATATAGCCATCCAGCTTCAGACCAACTGCAAGCGAATCGTCCTGTCCATTAATCTGTCCATCACGGTTGCTGTCGAACGCCGGCGACAACTGCCCCAGATCCGTACTGTCCGCAATGCCGTCATTGTTTGTATCCAGACCCGCAGCGCCTGTACCCGACACACCACCGGTGGTCGCGTCCACGAACATGAGATAGCTCTCAGCCGCCGGCGCACAGGGATCTGTACTCAAGGGCGCCAGCGTCGTGAAGATAAGCGTACCCGAGACGTTTCTTACTACCGCCGCGGCGATGTTGCGTTCACCCGGCGCGATAAAGTCAAAGAACCAACCGTATTTTCCTGCAGGAATCTGTGTGGTCGAAAGTCGGCGCACCGCACCCACTGTGGTCATCGTCTGACGCTGAAGTTTGGGCTGATTGAGCGGATACTCACTCGACCCCGGACCCTGGTCATAAAGACCATAGTAGGACTGCTGGAACGTGGTTGATCGGTCAATATTCTCGACGTATTTACCCGTTCCGAACGTGACTACGTACTTGCGGCGAATGGTTCCCGCATCTTCATAACTCGAGCGAACCAGGCGCGGCTGCACGGTAATCGCCTGGTCTGCTGGCGCGGTAAAAAACCGCTCCGCTGTCCAGGAGCCCGACGTCGCTCCCTCGAAATTGAACCGCCAGATGTTTCCATTGAGGTCGCCCGCAAAGGCCACGTCCGTCACGCTGAGCACCGGGTTGGTGCCGTTAACACGATAGTCACCGCCGATCACTGACGACAGGCCACGACTCGAAGTACCCAGATCAAACTCCTTGATCAACGTACCGTTGCTCACATTTACCACGAACAGGTAGGCACGCCCGTTGCCAACCGTGCCGTCGGCTTCTTCGGAGTTGTACCCGCCCGGAATCAACGCGACCCATTGGCCCGAGGCCAGGCGCGTGACGAACGGGGTGCCATAGGTATAGCCAAGATTATCGTTGCCGAACTCCCACATGACTTTTGCAGCCAGCGAAGCCTCATCGGTAATAGTTTTGGGGCGCGTCACATCCAATGCGTATATGCCTTGGCCGCCCAATCGCAGTCCGCCGACCAGCACACGCTTCCAATCACCACTGACGAATACATCGCGCACCTGCGGTGTCGCATCGACGTACGACTGGAACTGCAAAGCTGATTCGCTGGTTAGCTTGTTGAGATTTTTGAACACCGCTGCAGGAACATACGCCCAACGCTCTGTTCCTCCCGGCGTACCAGATGGCAGCAGCGGGTTGCGCGGACCGGAAGCGACGGCATGCAGCATGCCGTCGTTGGCGCCAACGAACAGCGTGTCATACGGGCTGTCTGGGGCGGAGTCCACCCACTCCGAGTACTTTCTGCCACGTTCTGCCGAAGTCGCCTCGAAGGAACCAGTGGTCGACCCATCAGTACTCCAATCCCGATAGTCTTCTCGCTGCGGCGGCACAAGAGCCGCTGAGTTCACTATCGCACCGAGCAGACTCTTGCGGTTTCGGAAAGTCCCGCCACTGGAGCGCTCCCGGCTACGATCGCCACGGATATAGGCAAGTCGGGACGCGCCCAACGTGTCTGCCACGTTGGTGTCCGGATTGATGCCCAACGCCGTACGCTGCGCGGTGGTCAACGAGCTGAACTGAAATGGAATACCACCACCGCTGAGCGCGCCTGAAGTTGCAATCACTCGCTGGGTGGGGCCAGTCGCCGGCAACGTGCCCAAGGCCGGCACGGATGGGCAGGTTCCGCCGGTCAGCACACATGAGAGATCCCACTCCGGTACGGTAGGCGTGGTGCCGAGGCGTGTGGCGAGCAATCGGCCACTCCAGTCCGAGGTATCAAACAAGGTCTGATAGCCGAGGGTAGATGTCGTCAGCAATCCGGACGACAGCGAGACTGGCGTATTTGAGGACGTTCGTTTGCTGATCGAGAGGAAAACTGAATTAAGCGCGTCGATCAGATCTTGTGGGCTTCGCGCGCTGAAGAACTCGCCGCGCGAATTGATCGTCGCATGCCACGTGTCATCGATTTTCTGCGGAGATTCGCCGCCTTCCGCCGGCCACGAAGGCCATGACCAAGGCGCTGCGGTAGCAGGATTGGTTGCCGCGGGGTTTTTGCGAAAACCTACAACCGATTCTGGATTGGGCATCGTGCCATCGACGCCGAATGCCACGATGTACTGAACAAGATGCTGCCACGTAGCGGGATCATTCGCCGGATTCCAATAGACCTCAGGACGGTCCTTGGGATTCTCGTCGGCACCCAACGGGGTATTTGGCCCGGATACGCCGACAGTCAGGTCTCCATAAGATGCGGGGACATTATTGGCGAGATCTGGCCGTAGGTCAGTTGCCCAATAGTAGAATGCGTTATCGGCCAGCCCAGGATTGCCACCGCTTGCCGTTTCGGTGCGATAAATTCGATTGTGCAACTGGGCCGCCGCATCACCTGGATATGCGACACCCGCTGTGCCGCCCTGTGGAATGGGAAATGTCCGCGCGGCAGTGTCCGATGTCGGAGCATCAGTTCGACCCGCAGCATCCTTCCATGCACCGTCCGTGACGAGAAGATGGAAGTTTTGACGGCAGGATAAGACCCGATTGCTCGCCAGATCATAGTAGGGGTTGGACTCCGATGTGGATCCACTCGTGTTGGCCGTACTGAAGTAGTCGCCGACCCGGCGCAATGCGGCGCGGTTGGGCGTGCCGCCAGTTGCCGAAAGAGTCAAAACGTGCTGGAAAAGCGAATTTCTATGGGTGACCCCAGCAGCAGTGGAAGATGCGATGGTGCGCATGGGGGCTGTGTTGGCAAGCGCAGGAGAGTTGATATCCTGCCACGCCATACGAAGATTCTGCTGGCTGTCGAACACGCGGGAAAGCGCAGTCCGGGTCAGCAGATTTCGCGTACGGTAATAAGCGAACCAATTGGCGAAGTTTGCCTTTTCGCTGTCAGGAACCCGCACTGCGGTGTAATTGCTGTTGGTAAAAATGAGCGTTTGGCGCTGCAGCAGTCTTGCTGCTGCTTCTACCGGCGTCTCACCGGGCGGACCGACCTCCGGTGGCAATGCCGGTCCGGTGTAAGCGTAGTAAAAGGCGTGTAAACCGAAGGGGAAACGCCGCTGTACGGTCGCTGCACCAGTGACACTGGGATCGCACGTGGCGGGACTGTCGCTATGCTGAATTATGCCGGGCCTGTCAGCGGTCGAGCCAATGTCCCAATCCAATTGATAGCCTGTCTCAAGATTGATGGAGGCGGTCGCGCCGCCATTGCCACGCGTCACACCATCGAGCCAGCCGGTGGGCCAGGTTGCGTTGTCCATCACGGTGCCGTTGGCTCGCCGGGGCGGCTCGTACACGGTAGCGGGATTGAAGTAAATAGGATTTCCAGTCGGCGATAGTACGAACGTCTCGGTCTGCCACCAGCACTTGGTATTGATCGGAGTGGGATAAAGCGGAGGCAGTTGGGCCGAGGGCTTGTTCAGCTGATCCGGTGCAAAAGCACGATCCATCGATCCGGAGTCGTCCGTCGACAGGACGAAATTGGGATCCACGCTGGCGTTGGTGTAAAGAGGAACTTTCGATAGGTTCAGCGGCGCTGCGTAGACATCGAGGGAACCACCGAGTGCGACGATGCTGCTCAGGCTCAGGACCAAGGCCAGCTTGGTCTGCATACCGGATTGAGTTGCGTTCATAAGTGCTGCTCCAGGCAATCAGTTTTCGAACACACTGATAGAAAATGTGCTTTCGGCGGCGCGTACAACACCGTCGTTGCCACCGGTACTGCGCCCGGTGATGCGGTAGTAATGGAGTGACTCGTTCAAAGTATTCCCACTGCCGCCGTGTGACTCGACCGCATCAGTGGAATCCACCTGTCCGAGCCCCTCGACGATGTAGGCCGGCGTTTGGGCCATTTTGTAGTAGTCGGAATTCGGGAAGGAAACCCCAGAACCTGCAGACCCATAGCTATTGCCATCGGCTACCCAGGCATAGCCGCCGCGAAATGCCTTGGCGCGGGTTGAGTCGGGCTTCAGCGGAAAGCCGGAATCAGACACGGTCAATTGCCCGCCCGCCGCGACAATGCGGTTCCACACCCAGAGTTCGCCATCGCGTAACGCACTGTCGGCACCGACGTCGGCCATCGACTCGTTGCGCATCGCACCCGCCATGCGTTCCTGGAGGATCGATCCACTCATGGCCACCAGCATGACCAGGGTCATGACCAGCAGCAGGATCAGGCCGACGGCCAGCACAACGCCCCGCTGCTGACGGGGTACCTTGATCGGACTGCATTCCTCGTACATAGCCATTTCCTTGAATCAGAAACTCAGTAAGTAAAGTTGCGTACGTTGACGCGAGTGCGAAACTCTTTGCGGTACATCCGGCCACGGGCCAGCCCGGAGGGCAGGGTCGCTGGCGGTGCTGCTTCGACAAGGGGTGGGATCGCTGCGGAGTAGCTGAAAGGCACTGCCGGGTTGCTCGCCACATCCGTGACCGTGTTGAGCAGGAGACTCACGTCGATTGATTCAACCTGGCGCCACAAACAACCTAGCTCTTGCGCGGCAACTCCCTTGGGCTGCGGCAAACACGTCAGCGCAGCGCCAGAAGCTGACTGACCTGCCTGAACTTGCGCGGCGGTAAGAAAATGCCTGGTTGCAACGCCGAGCGCATCCACCGCCCGGACCTCGTACAGAAATTCCATGCGCTCAACGCCATCACTGATGGATTGCGGCGTTCCATTCTGTTGGCGGACAAGCGTACTGATGTTGCTACCGCCATCGGCATTCGCGCGCATCTGCAGAAAGTAGCTGACGGTCCACAGATCCTTGGTAAAATTGAACACGCGTGGATCGAGCGGCAGGTTGTAGGACTTCAGCGTGTTGTTCGTGCCCGGATTGCCAGCGGGCGTGATCGTCATCCCCGAGACATTTGCAGCAAAAACCTCGGAGTTCACACAGTCGGTCACCATAGCCAAGTCGCCTGCCTCGAAATTGAGCGGTGGTCCGGTAACGACGCTGTCCGCCGTCAAGGCCAGTCCGGGATTTGGGTAGGCAGAGGTCAATGCCGCGCCGTTGCCGGCAATGTAGCGAACCGTCAATACGTCGGCAGCCCGTGCGCGCTGATCAACCGCCGTACCCGCATTCGGCGGCACGGGTATCGCGCCGCCCAAAACATTGAGGACAGGCGAACAGGTCGCCAGCGTCGTGCATTCGTGCCCTTGAATGAAGAATCGAGGACTCAGCATGCCAGCCTGCCCCGCCGCCGGTGCCGGGTTGCCATTGGGCGTACCCCAGGGCAGGGTCCCGCCCGCCAGCACGCGCAGCGGGCGCAGCTTGTGGCCCTGCGTTACTGAGCCCACCTCGGTGCTGAACGAACTGCAGTACTGCGCGCCGGCCATCCTCAAATCGGCGGATATCCGACTCAATGCGAACCTGCCGTTTTCCTGCATTCGAGCCAGCGCCATTTGCTCGCGATTGGCCTTGCCGGTATTGACCAGAATCGTGGAAATCGCCGCAAGTACGAGCAGCCCGAGCGTCAGTGAAATCATCAGTTCGATCAGCGTGAAGCCGCGCGCAGCACGACCCGCGCTGCGGGGAACCGAGGGAACGACTGGATGCATGGTCTGATTCATGGATTGATTACCCAGTCAAAGCGTTTGGTTTTGCGATCCACTGCCGCGGCAGATGCAGATGCGCCGGTGTTACGGGTCTCATCGCTCTCCGACCAGGTGAGCGAAATCGTGCAGAGACCGGCCGGAAACGCATCGACGCCTTCGCGCCGGGGCGAATTGAGCTGGCAATTCACCGAACCCTGGCCAGTTGGCAACACAGCAGCCAGCATTGCACCCCAATTTTCCATATCGCGCGCGGCGGTCTGCGCGGGTGTGCAGCCCGTGTCGCAAGTCTGGCTCACGGTGCCCGGCGCAGTCATGTTGTAGGCCCCCGACATGACGCCAGCCGGATTGGCCCGCATCGCATCGCCGATCCACTGCGCCTGCAATGTGGCCTGCGTATGCAGCTGCGCGGTATGGGTTCCGCGCATGGATGCAAGCACCATGCTGGCCACGCCGAGCAGGCCGATCGAGAAAACCAGCACCGCGATCAATACCTCAAGCAGGGTGAAGCCCTGCAGCCTGGGACTCAGATGGACGCGCATACGGCACTACTCCCCTTCTGGACCTCAGAGCGGCCGCTGGATTCGATAAGCACGCACTTGCTCTTTTCTGGAGCCGTGCCTGCATCCGGACGCTCGATTTTGAACAGTACGCCGGCATTGACCGTGGTAAGCGCGCCACTCGGCGCATAGACGAATTCGGTCAATGCGCCGCCGCCGGGAAACTGGATGACGGTCCAGACAAAACCTGCGCTGGCCTTGGTTCCTTCGTGCAGCACCACGTCATCACCATCAACGGTGCCGCTCAGGTTGCGATCGGTGGCAATGATCCAACCATCCTCCCAGACCCCGCCCAACGCAGTGATCCGCACATTGGTCGACGTCTTCACCGCTTCGGCACGAGCAGTATTCAGATTTCCGAGCAGGCGATTGGATTGCGAAACCGAGGAGGAGCCCAGGCTCATGTCGCGAAAAGCCGGAACCGCGAAGGCCATCAGCACGGCCAGCACGCCGATCACCACCATCAGCTCGATCAAGGTGAAGCCGGACGGTCGGCTCGATTGAACTTGCGAAACTTGGGCATTCATCTCTTCGATTTCCAATGGAGGCAATCCCGACTTCGGATAGAGGCTTGGCTTGGCCGCCGGCCCACACAGGGCCCGCAGCCAATGAGGTGAGTCCAATGTATCCCAACCAGGTGCAGCGCGGTATGCCGAGGCCAGCCGCCCGTCCAACGGTTCCCGCCGCCGGTCGCGGTTGAATCGGAGTGGCCGTATAAAGCGTGACGCAGTTCGCTCTTGACCTGGACCGCGCCGGTCGCAACCATCAGGGTCGCCAAGGTTCCGCGGCTCGGGAGCTTCCCAGCGGGGAGGTGTCGAGGCCACGGATTTGGATTCCTGTGCGAAGCGCCCTGTGCCTGCTCGCGGTGGATCGGATCTGGCAGGGAGCAAGGTGCGGCCGCACGACCCACGTCTGAAGGGGAGATGCCTGCATGACCACCCACACCACGGATCAGATTCGCAATATTGCGCTTGTAGGACACGCTGGCGCCGGCAAGACCAGCTTGTTCGAGGCCCTGCTGCTCGCCGGCGGCAGCATCCAGAACGCCGGTTCGATTGAGCGCGGCAGCACGGTGTCGGACTTCGACCCGATGGAAAAGGAGCGCAAGCACTCGCTCAATACTGCGATCGCATCGATCGATCATGGCGGAATCCACATCAATCTGATCGACACCCCCGGATATCCCGATTTTCGTGGACCCACGTTGACCGTACTTGCCGCCGTGGAGACTTGCGCCATCGTGGTCAACGCCTCCAATGGCATCGAAGACAGTACCCACCGGATGATGGAATACGCCAAGGCGCGTGGCCTCTGTCGGGTTCTGGTGATCAACAAGATCGACGCCGAGAGTATCGATCTTGAGGCGCTGACAAACGAGATCCGCGAGACCTTTGGGCCGGAGTGTCTGCCGATCAACTTGCCGGCGCGGGGCCGTGCGTCTGTGGTCGACTGCTTCTTTTCACCTGTGGGCGACTCGGATTTTTCCAGCGTGCCCGAAGCCCATCAGCGCATCATCGACCAGGTGGTCGAAGTCAACGAAACGGTGATGGACCGGTACCTGGAAAAAGGCGAACAGGGACTCAGCGGCCAGGAGCTGCACGATGCTTTTGAGCAGTGTCTGCGCGAGGGCCATCTGGTTCCGGTCTGTTTTGTTTCGGCGCGCTCCGGCGCCGGCGTCGGCGAACTGCTCGACCTTGCCGAAAAGCTCTTTCCCAATCCGCGCGAGGCCAATCCGCCGCCCTTCCTGAGAGGCGAGAACGACGACCAGGTCGAAGTGCATGCTGTGCCTGATTCAAATCGCCATGTGCTCGCCGACGTATTCAAGATCATCAACGATCCTTTCGTGGGCAAGATGTCGGTGTTCCGCGTTTTTCAAGGAACCGTGCGCAAGGACACCCAACTGCTGATCGGCGATGCCAAGAAGCCGTTCAAGGTCGGCCATCTGTTCAAGCTCAGGGGCAAGGACCATGTTGAGATTGATGAGGCGATACCGGGTGACATCGCGGCTGTCGCCAAGGTCGAGGATATCCATTTCGATTCGGTGCTCCACGATTCGCACGACGAGGACCACTACCACCTCAAACCGATCGATTTTCCAAACCCTATGTTCGGTCTGGCGATCGAGCCGGCAACGCGTGGGCAGGAGCAGAAATTGGGCACCGCTCTGCACAAGCTCGCCGAGGAAGATCCGTGTTTTCGCGTAGAGCACAATGCCGAACTCAATGAGCTGGTCATTCGCGGACTCGGTGATCTGCATCTGCGGGTGATGCTGGAGCGATTGAAGGAGCGTTACGGGGTCGAGGTCAAATCGCGCAAGCCGCGCATCGCCTATCGAGAGACCATCAGCGTCGTGGCCGAGGGTCATCACCGCCACAAGAAGCAGACCGGCGGTGCAGGTCAATTCGGCGAGGTTTATCTACGCGTCGAGCCGCTCGAGCGCGGTCAGGGTTTCGAATTCACTACCAAGATCGTTGGCGGCGCGATTCCCGGGCAGTTCATTCCCGCAATCGAAAAGGGCGTGCGCCAGGTGCTCGTCCATGGCGCGGTGGCGGGTTACCAGATGCAGGATCTGCGCGTCACCGTCTTCGACGGCAAGTATCACGATGTCGATTCCAAGGAGGTCGCTTTTGTCACCGCCGGCAAGAAGGCCTTCATCGACGCGGTCAGCAAGGCTGGGCCGCAGATACTTGAACCGATCGTACATCTCGAAGTGGTGGTGCCCGACACTTACATGGGCGACATCACCAGCGGACTGGCGACCAAACGATCGCGGATCAATGGCACCGATTCATTGCGCGGTGGCGAGTTGGTGATTCGCGCCCAGGTCCCGCTGTCGGAGGTGCAGGATTATCCGAGCGAACTCAAGGCCGCGACCCAGGGCACGGGTCGTTATCGCCTCGATTTCAGCCACTACGAACCGGTAGCAGGACATATCCAGAAACAGCTGCTCGAAGCCTACAAGCCGCATGCGGACGAGGACTGAATGCGGGATGCTGGATGATGTGGTGAACGCAGCGAACCGCATCATCTGTAGTCACGCACGACGCCGCGATGTCTTGGCCCATCATGCCGTGGCTCTTGATGCCGTGGCTCTTGATGCCGTGAAAGAGATCAAGGGCCAGCATGCTCCGCATGCGCCATCGCTGCGCGATGCCATAGGGCTTTCACTCGCTTACGCGAGCGAGTCACCTTTTCTTGCGTGGGGGCGGTTTCAACCGGTCGATGCATCACCACATGATGAATCGACGGGAGAACGGCATGAGCAGAAGAAAGTTGACACGGCTAAGTGCCGAGGACGTGA
>JAYSZM010000149.1:0-3053 GCA_043738015.1 Lysobacterales bacterium | reverse complement strand
CGAGCTGATCACTTCGGCGCGCACGCTGCGCTGCATCTCGGTCACTTCTTCTGGACGTTCATCGATCAGCAGGATGATCAGATGCACTTCCGGATGATTGTGCACGATCGCCTGGGCAATGTTCTGCAGCATCATCGTCTTGCCCGCCTTGGGCGGAGAAACGATGAGACCGCGCTGGCCCTTGCCGACCGGTGAGACCAGATCGAGGATGCGACCGGTGATGTCTTCCGACGAGCCATTGCCGCGCTCGAGGTGAAAGGCCTGGCGCGGGAACAGCGGCGTCAGATTCTCGAACAGCACCTTGTTCTTCGAAGCTTCCGGCGGTTCGCCATTGATCTCGTTGACCTTGAGCAGGGCGACATAGCGTTCGCCGTCTTTCGGTGAGCGGATCTTTCCGGTGATGTAGTCGCCAGTGCGCAGATTGAAGCGACGGATCTGGCTGGGGCTGACATAGATGTCATCCGGGCCGGCGAGGTAGCTGGAATCGAAGGCACGCAGGAAGCCGAAGCCATCCTGCAGAATCTCGACCACGCCTTCGCCATCGATACCTTCCGGAGTGCGCGTCAGCACCTTCAGGATCGAGAAGGTGACGTCCTGTTTGCGGGCGCGGGCGACGCCTTCCTGGATGCCGATGGCCTCGGCCAGTTCGACCAGTTGCGCGGCCGACATGCGGCGCACGGCGTTGAGGCTGGTCGGTGCATCGGACGGAATCGTGTAGCGCTGATTCAGTGGTGCCTGGTTGCCCGGCTCGATGTTCTCGCCATCGCCGCCGCTGTCACTCATGCCGGCGCGATTGAGTTGCTGGTTGCCACGCTCGGGACGATCCGGGCGCTCGCCGCGATCCGGGCGTTCACCCCGTTCGCTGGCACCGCCACCGCCACCGCCACCACCACCGCCGCCGCCGCCACGCTCGCCGCCGCGTTCGCGATCAAAGCGCCCGCGTCGGTTGTTGCGGCGCTCATTGCGCGAGGGTCGCTGGTTATTGCCGGGGCCATTGCCATTCTCCTGCGCCTGCGACGGGTTGCCGCCTTCGCTGGAGCTGGACTCGCCACCACCGCCGCTGTCGCTCGAAGCGGCAGCAGGCGGCGCGGACGCTGCCTCGCTGCTTGCGGGTGCCGGCTTGGCGGGGGCTTCGGTACGGTTTTCTGAGCCGGAGTTCGGCTGGGGATCAAGCACGTCGGAATCGCGCATGGTGCGCTGGGTCTCAAGATAAGGAGGGGACTGGAGGGCGGCTGCGGAACCTTTCGTTCCGTCATCTGATCGCCGCGCAGACAGAGTCTGACTTTTGATCAAGCGCCGGGAATGATGCATCCGGCGAACTGGATGGCACCTTAGCAAGCATTTGGCGCCGGGTAAAGTCATCGGTCGCTGCAGCCTGAACAGGCCGACCACACGCCGCGATGCGGCCATGCGTTGCCGCACGCGAAATACAGTGGCTAGACTCCTTCGCTGCATAGTTGACTGTTGAGGCGATCGAACCCTTGTGAAGTGGATTTCAGAACTCGTCGAACTGCGCGATCAGGTCCTGCATCCGCTGGTGGCCAGCCTGTTGCCGTGGCCTGCAAGCCTGCGCTATGCGCACGGCCTGAGTCGGCATTCGGCGCGGCTGGGCGATCACGCGGAACGCAGTCGCGTAGGTGCCATCGCTGCGCTCGGCGCGGGCGCGGACGCTGCATTCGCGCGGCGCGCGCTGTGGGTGCGACTGCTCGATCTGATCGACGCACCGCTGTCCCTGCTGCCAGGTGATCGTCACCTGCGTCGGCATTGGCGCGTGCATGGCGCGTGGCCGGACCGGCCATGCCTGGTGGTTTCCCTGCACTATGGCAATGGCATGTTTCCGATGCGCCATTTCCGGCTTTCGGGTCAACGCGCACACATGATTCTGGAACGCGTCGATCCGGCCTGGTTCAAGGGCCGTCCCTTGTCGCGCTGGATTGCGTATTTCCGTCGCCGCTGCGTGGAGTGGACGATGGCCGGCGAGGTGATCTTTTCGGGCGGCGCGCGTCGGCGCTGCCTCGATGCGCTGGCCGCCGGCGACAGCATTTTCGCGCTGCTGGACAATCCGCAGGGACTGGCTCGCGGCATGCAGCCGGTGCGGTTGTTCGGCCGCCGCATCGCCTTGCACACGGGAATACTCGAGCTCGCGCTGTCCGCTGGCGTACCGGTCGTACCGATGCTGTCGATGGTCGGTGATGGCCGGATGCGCGAAATCCACATTGGTCCGATTATCGATAAAGCTTCGGCGCCAGAAATGGCGGCGGCACTGGGGCAATGGTTCGCGCCTCTGGTCGATTCCGATCCGGCTGCCTGGCATTTCTGGCCGCAGTTGCAGCAGTTCGAGCAGTCGGTCACGGCGTTGATCGATACCGGTGCCCGGGCGGCGGATTCGCCATCGGCAGAAGGCTGACCCGACGCGAAAGCCGCACGCCGTCGCAACAGCTACTGCACGCTTATGACGGATCCGGACTGAGCGACTTGCGCAGATAGGCGCTGACATAGAGCTCATTGGTCGCCAGGTCCTGCATCGAATGCTGCTGCAGCTCGGGCGTATATTCGATCCGCTCGGCGGTGCGCAGGGCCACCCGCCAGGGCTCGAAGCCGAGTGCGCGCAGCTCCTGCTCGAAGCCGGAAACCGTGATCGGATTGAGCTCGGTGAACCACTGCCAATACTCGGCCGATGTCGCGATATGACCGCTGCGATCCATGCGCTTGGGCTCTGACGTGAGGATGAACTCGCGCAACTGCGCGCGCGGCAGCTTCAAATGAAACAGCGGCTCGTCGGAAAATTCACTCAGGTGACTGCCGGCATCTGAATAGAACAGGCCGGGATGCACGAAGAACAGGCCGCCATCGCGCAGTACCCGGCGGATTTCAGAGAGCGCCTTGGCATAACCGCCCGCGATGTGTTCGAGCGAGCCCCAACTGAGCACCACGTCGAAGCTGTCATCGGCATAGGGCAGAGCATTGGCATCGACCGCATCGAAACGCAGACATGAGGGAATCAGCGCGGCCGACAGTTGATTGTCGGCCAGGATCTCGGGCAGACGGTCAAA
>JAYSZM010000148.1:0-39021 GCA_043738015.1 Lysobacterales bacterium | reverse complement strand
TGATTCGAAGCTTTGGATCTGCGGCGAGTTCCGGATGCGTGTGCAGCAAGTGCTCGATAGCGGTGGACTTGCCGCTGCCGCTCTCGCCGCAGAGCACGACCACGCGGACACCGCGCAGTTCGAGTGCGGCCAGGCCAAGCGCATCGTCAAAGTCGCGGATCATCTTGATTTCGGCAGGAAGTCTTCAAATACCAGTCCATGGCAGGCACATTTAAGCTCCTGGTCGACGAACTGCGGGTGCAGTAGCTGGATTTCCCAGCGCAGATCGATGCCATGGGTGGAACTGGTCAGCAAAGGCGGATAGAGCACCTCGAACATTTCTTCGAAATCGAGCTCACCGTCGAGATAGGTCTCGACCGGCGTATTGGCCGGGATATGCGGCAGGTACTGGTCGTAGATCACTACGCCCCGGAACGGTGTGGCAAACGAAACGGTGCGTCGCTTGGTGCCGGAGCCCTCCTCGTACTGGCCTTTCTCGTCATTGACCGCGACGACGCGCAGCCGCGCTTTTTCCAGGGCTACCCGGGCTCGGCCACGGATCAGATCGCGCGCAAGCCGACGCTCTCCGCGCCGGGGAAAGGGTTTATGCGGCCCGAGCTCGAACGTCATGTAGCGACGCAACTGCGCGCGGATAGCGATCCAGACTGCGACGCCCAGCCCGCCGCTGCCGAACAATGATTTCATCATTGGTGATTCCGAGCCGTCGCTGCCGGAATGGTCATAGAAGTAAGTGCCCACCTCCGGTACGAACTCATCATGCAGGCCGAGCAGGGAATTGATGCCGATCAGCACCGAGCCGGCGATCGACAGCACCATCACAATCATCCGGTTGCGTGCTGGAATGGCACGCAGGTTGGCGCGAAAACTGTAGGCATCGGGAGGCTCGATCAATTTGCTGGCGTCTTCCTTGGACGCGGGTGATCGCGACAATTGGCGCTCGACTTCGGTATGCAGATTGGTATCGAAGATCAGCCCGTCATCGATCTCGATATGGACCTGCAGATCCATGTCGATGTGCTTGCCGGTGTGACTGTAGAGCCGGTGCAGAGATTCGTTGAGCGGCATCTCGTAGTGGCTGCCGCTGATCCGGAACTCCTCGGACTGGATGCTCCGGTTCTCGTCGATGCCGCGGCTGCGTTTGGTGTTGACATGCAGCCGCAGCTCGAGCTTGGCCTTGCGGCCGACGGCTGTGCTGGGCAGTCCCTCGACGACCAGTCGCGCCATGCCGGAACTGGCTGATTCGTCGAATCTGGCAGAAATTAGGTGTGCTCATGCTTATCCCCGACCTGCGCTGCTGGCGCCTTTGTTAAGATTGCCGACAATTCAATGGCACCCACTCATGACCATCCGTACCCGATTTGCCCCAAGTCCCACCGGTTTTCTGCACATTGGCGGTGCCCGAACCGCATTGTATTGCTACCTGGAGGCCCGCCGTCGCGGCGGTGAGTTTATTCTCCGCATCGAGGATACCGACCACGAGCGCAGCACCCAGGCCTCGGTCGACGCCATCCTGGACGGCATGGACTGGCTCGGGCTCGACTATGACGAGGGCCCCTATTATCAGACGCAGCGGCTGGACCGATATCGACACGTGGCCAACGATCTGGTCCGCCAGGGCAAGGCCTACCGTTGCTGGTGCAGCCGCGAACGGCTCGACGAAATGCGCGAGGCGCAGATGGCTGCTGGCGAGAAGCCGCGCTACGACGGCCGTTGCCGCGAGCAGCCTGTCGCCATCGATGGCGTGACCCCGGTCATCCGGTTCCGCAACCCGCAGCAGGGCAGTGTGGTCTTCACCGACAAGGTGCGTGGCCGTATCGAAATCGCCAACAGCGAAATGGACGACCTGATCATCTGGCGCTCGGATGATTTTCCGACCTACAACTTCGCCGTTGTCGTCGATGACATCGACATGAAAATTACCGAAGTGATCCGTGGCGAGGACCACATCAACAATACGCCCCGGCAGATCAACATCTACCAGGCGCTGGATGCGGTGCCGCCCGAGTTCGCGCATCTGCCGATGATCCATGGCCCGGACGGCGCGAAGCTGTCCAAGCGGCATGGTGCGGTCAATGTGATGCAGTATCGTGATGATGGCTACCTGCCGCATGCCTTGATCAACTACATCGCGCGCCTGGGTTGGTCACATGGCGACCAGGAGATTTTCTCGCGTGAACAACTGCAGCAATTGTTCGATGTCGAAAATGTCAATCGGGCACCGTCGCGTTTCGATTTCGACAAGCTCGCCTGGCTCAATCAGCACTACATGAAAACCGATTCGCCGGAGTCGGTGGCGGCGCATCTGATGTTTCATCTGCGCGAGCAGGACTACGATCTGGCGCGCGGACCCAAGGTCGAGGACGTCGTCGTCGCCCTGCGCGACCGGGTCAAGACCTTGAAGGAAATGGCCGAGCGTGCGCGTTGCTGGTATCTGGATCTGGATGGTTTTGACGCCGAGTCGGCCAGCAAGCATCTGCTGCCCGCTGCAGTCGCCGGATTGACGGCCGCGCGCGAAAAGCTCGCTGCCATTGCGCCAGCGGACTGGGCCCCAGCACAGGTCGACGCGGCATTGCGCGCGGCAGCAGAGGCGACCGGCCTGGGACTGGGCAAGGTCGCCCAGCCCTTGCGCGTGGCAATGACCGGTAGCCAGGTGTCCCCGTCGATTGACCACACGGTGTTCCTGGTTGGTCAGGCGCGTGCAATCAGCCGGATCGACGCCGCACTTCGGCATATCGAGGCTGTTGCAGCATGATCGATGAACTGCTCGCGCTGGACATGGCGTGGCGGCTGGCCGCCGTGGCCGGGTTGATTCTGTTGTTTGGCCTGATCGGCATCTTTCTCGGCTCGTTCCGCAATCGAAAGCTGCTTGGCGGCCTGCTCGGCGCCTTGCTCGGTCCAGTCGGCTGGCTGCTGTTGTTCCTGATTCAGCCGGCTTATGTACCCTGTCCGCAATGCAATGCGCTGGCGCATCCGCGCTGGGCACGCTGTCCGGCCTGTCAGTGCGATCTGCAGCGTGCCCTCAAACGCGCCAGCAGCGCCCAGCAGCGCGCGGCCCGTGCCGATTGGCGTTGAACGGGAAACAATCATGACAACTCCGGGCGCCCACCATCATCATGTCCATGCACCCAACCGTTTCGTCCACGAGGTGGAGACGGCCTGTGAACGGCGGGGACTGCGGCTCACCCCGCTGCGCCGGCGTGTGCTGGAGCTGATCGCCGCAGATGAGCGACCCGTCAAGGCCTACGATCTGCTCGATCGGCTGCGTCTGGAGACCGGAAAATCGGCGCCGCCGACGGTCTATCGCGCGCTTGATTTCCTGCTTGAGCATGGCTTCATACACAAGCTGGAGTCGATCAACTCGTATATCAGCTGCCATCATCCGAGCGAGCGCCACTCATCGCCTTTTTTTATCTGCAAACAGTGCGGGCATGCGACTGAGTTCTGCAACAGCGAAGTCGCTGAGTTGCTGCTTCGTCACGCCCACGAACTCGGTTTTGCAGCGCAGGAGCAGAAGCTTGAAGTGCACGGAATCTGTGCCCGGTGCCGCCGTGGTTGAATCTCGTTGGCTGAAGTCGGTGTTGCACTTGGTCAGTGCCAGTCTGGTAATTTTTTCGGGTGCGATTTCGGCGCAGGATTTTCCGATCGAGCCCGCCCGGAAGCCGACCGCGGCACAGCCCGCGAAAGCTTCAGTGCCTGCGCAGGCACCGGTCAAGAAAGCAGTGCCCGCGCCGACAGCGACCAAGGCAGCGAAGCCGAGTCGTCCGGTGCCGGCAAAACCGAAACCGGCCCCGGTCAAATCGGCTGCGCCTGGCCGGGCCGTGGCGGTGGCCACCGGTCCCACGCCTGCTCCGGCCGCTTCGATTTCGAAATCCGAGGGTGCAGCCGTCCAGCCTCCTGCAGTGACCGAGGCAGAGCCGGCCGCAATGGTCGAGGGGCCGCCAGACGAGTCCTTTGTTGGCGGGCTGGACGAAGTCCCCACGGAGGCGGGCCCGCTGCTGATGCTGGGCGAACGCATCGAATCGGGCACTCGCCATGAATTGCGCTGGGCGCTCAGTCAGAGCTTCGATGGTGCGGTTGTCACCACGCCGGTCATCGTGCTGCACGGCGTCAAGCCAGGTCCTCGACTATGCATGACGGCGGCGGTCCACGGCGACGAGCTCAATGGCATCGAAATCATTCGGCGGGTGACCAATGAAATCGATGTCGCCGAACTGACTGGCACCGTGATCGCGGTGCCAATCGTCAACTATCTGGGCTATTCGCGGGCATCGCGCTATCTGCCTGATCGCCGCGATCTGAATCGCTATTTTCCCGGCTCGCGCAGCGGCAGCTCCGCCTCACGCATTGCCTACAGTTTTTTCAACGATGTGGCGCGTCACTGTCACGCACTGGTGGATTTTCATACCGGCTCGTTCGACCGCAGCAATCTTCCGCAGGTACGCGGCGATCTTCGAATGGATGCGGTGCTGGCCTTCACCCGCGATTTTGGTGCGACGGCTGTCCTGCATTCGCCTGGCAGCAATGGCATGTTGCGACGCGCTCTGACCAATGTCGGCATCCCGGCAATCACCTTCGAAGTAGGGTCTCCGTTACGGCTTGAGCCGAGCGAGATCGATTTCGGTGTGCAGGCGATGCATACCCTGATGCACAAGATGGGGATGACCCGTAGCTTCCGCATGTGGGCCGAGCCCCAGGCTCTGTTCTACGCAGCCAAATGGGTGCGTGTCGACACCGGCGGGATGCTTTTTTCTGAGGTCAAGCTGGGTGACCGGGTTCGCGCGGGCCAGCGACTTGGCAAAGTGATCGATCCGGTCCAGAACCTCGAAACGCCCATTGTTGCGCCTGTGCGCGGCAAGGTGCTCGGCATGGCACTGAATCAAATTGTGCTGCCCGGCTTTGCTGCCTATCACCTCGGCGTCGAGACCAGCGAGCAACGCATGGCCGAAGAGGCCGCGCGCACTGCGGCGCAGGTGGGCAATGGTGGAGTGGATGAACCGGCCGAGGATGAAGATGTCGGCATGCCGGCTGATCGAAGTCCTGATGACGAGGAAGACGAGCGCTGAGCGCTTGGTCGGTCTGGTCCTGGCGTTCAGTCTGCATGCCTTTTGGTCCTTGACGGGTGCGTGAAGGCCTGGGCTATGATCCCGGGGCAGTACTGACCCCAGATAGAGGAGGCGCACTATGCGCATGCAGTTGGCGGTAATCCTGGCATCGTTTGTCATGGCGGCCGGCGTCGCCGCAGGCGAGTCACAGCCCAAGCCGGTGTTTGGGGAGAAGGTCGCACCGGGCGATTTTCCGCAGTTGATCGAGATGATTCGATTCGAGATCCAGCCCGGCGGGCGCTGGGAATATGTTCCCAAGCGCGATCGTCCGAAGCTGGAGGAAAAGCTGGCTGAAATGGAACGCGTCATCGGCGACCGCAGCTCGATCGATGAACTGTCCGATGATGATCGGATCCGGCTGTTCAATGCCCAGGAACACGCCAATGCCATCCTTACCCAGCATGATGGTCGGCGCCTGATCTGCGAGCGGCATACGCCGACCGGAAGTCATCGTCCCGAGAAGCGCTGCATGACCCTGGCCGAGCGTGAGCGCGCCACGGCAGACTCGCGGCGCTTCATGGACAGTGTCCAGAGCCGGCGTGCGCTTCCGCGGAGCAACTGACCCTGCGAAGGTACCGGCGCGCGCCTGCGCGTGGCGCGCTCAGCAGAAGCGATCCCAGCCCGGCTTGGGCGTGAAGCGCGGGCCATACTTGGCCGCGAGGGCCTCAAGCTTGGCTTTGAGCACGCCACCGCCGGTGTCGCGAATGTATTGAATCGGGCCGCCACGGAACGGCGCGAACCCGGTCGCGAAAATCACGCCGGCGTCCAGATGTTCTTCGCTTTCGACCACGCCCTCATGCAGACAGGCGACGGCTTCGTTGAGGAAGGGCAGAATCATCCGGTCCTCCAAGTCATCCGGAGCGCGGTAGTTCTTGTCGACTTCGGGTTTTACGGCGCGACCATCTTTCCAGACATACAGTCCCTCGCCGTCTTTTTTGCCCCGCTTTCCTGCAGCCAGCAGTGATTCGAGCTGGGCCGGAACCGTCATCCCGACGACCGGCCCGACGACCTTGCCCACGGATGCCGCAACATCCAGCCCCACGACATCGGCCAGCTCGATCGGACCCATCGGCATGCCGAATTTCTTGGCGACGCGGTCGATCACCGGGCCCGGCACGCCCTCGCTGTAGATCGTGGCGGCCTCGATCAGATAGGGCACCAGAATGCGATTGACCAGGAAGCCTGGCGACGTCGACACCGGAACGGGCAACTTGTCGATGGCTTTGACAAAGGCCGCGGCGCGCGCGCCGATCACGGGATCGAGTTTCGGGTGCTGGACGATCTCGACCAGGGGCATCAGGGCGACCGGATTGAAGTAGTGGATCCCGACAAATCGTTCCGGATGTTCGAGCGCTGAGCCCAGCTCGGGCAAGGGGATGCTCGAAGTGTTGGTGGCGAGGATCGCGCTCGCTTTCAGCTGCGGCTCGATGCTGGCGTAGAGCGATTGCTTGGCCTCCCGGTTTTCGAAGATGGCTTCGATAACCAGGTCGGCGCGGGCGACACCGGCGCCTTCGACATCGGCACTGAGCCGCGCAAGCGCGGCTGCAATGCGCTCCTCGGTCTTCAGCTTCTTCGCGAACATTTCGCGCGCTCGTGCGAGTGCGGGCTCGATGTACTTGAGCTCGCGATCCTGCAGGGTCACGGTGAACCCCTGTGCCGCACACCAGGCTGCGATATCGCCGCCCATTACACCGGCGCCGACCACGTGCACGTGGCTGATCGCATGGGGCTGCGCATTACCCAAGCTCTTGAGTGCCTCCTGCAGAAAATAAACGCGGACCAGGTTGCGCGCGGTCGGCGTCTCGGCCAGCCGGACCACCGAACGCGGCTCGGCGGCCAGGCCGCTGGCGACACTGCCGCCAAATCGACGCCAGAATTCGATCATCGCGAACGGCGCCGGATACTGTTTCGGATCGGCCTTGCGTCGCACCTGCTTGCGCAGGATCGGCGCAAGAATCTGGCGGCTGATCCAAAGGTTGCTGACAGCGATCTTCAAGCGATGCAGCAGCGGCTTGCGGCTAGGCCGGCCGAGCAACTTGCGCGCACCATCGAGCAGCGCTTCCTCAGGTACGACCTTGTCGACGATTCCGAGTGCGCGCGCTGCGCCGGCGCTCAGGCTGCGGCCGGTCAGCATCAGATCAAACGCGGCAAGCGCGCCAATCAAGTGAGGCAGTCGGGCGCTGCCACCCCAGCCCGGCTGAATGCCAAGCTTTACTTCGGGCAGGCCGATCCGCGTACGCGTATCATCTGAGGCAATCCGCTGGCGGCAGGCGAGGGCGATCTCAAGTCCACCCCCCATGCAGTGGCCGTGGATTGCAGCCACCGTTGGAATCCCGAGTGCAGCGAGCTTGGCGAACACCCGGTGACCACGGCGGATCGCGTCCATGGTTTCACCGCGTTCTGCAAATGTGCGGAACTCCCTGATATCCGCGCCGGCGATGAACCCCGCTGTTTTGGCCGAGCGCAGGATCATCCCCACTGGAGGCTCGATCCGGATGCGCTCGAGAATGCTCTCGAGCTCGATCAGCACGTCCCTGCCCAGGGCATTGACTGACTCTCCGGCCCGGTCGAGGCTGAGCACGAGGACGCGATCGGCGCCAAGTTCGGTCTTCCAGTGGGCAAAACGCAGACCTTCAAACATGTGTCGCTCCATCAATGGCTTGCGGCTAACGGGAATGGCACCACCAGGGCCGCTCAGCGAATCCGGCGCGGCTGTGCAGCAGTCTGGTTCGGGCCCAATGTGTCGAACAACGCAACCAATTGGTGTCTGACGCTTGCTAGTATCGGCCGACGTGCTTCGTTGCATCGCCCTGCTGGCGGGGTCATCTTCAGGGGCATTGAGTCGAGAGGTCAAGCACAGCGAACCCTTCCGCGGGCCTGGAGGCCTGTCATGGACAGCTTCGAACCGGTGAAATCTTCGTTGCAAGCGGCTATGGTGGGCACCATGGCCAGCGGATCCAAACACATAACCAGCTCGGAGAACACGTCGGTTTTCGTGACTCAGCAACTGGTCGATTCGCTGTCAAACAGCGAGCGCAATGTCGTGGCGATTGAATCGCCGCGCATTGCCGATGTGATGGCCCAGTTTCGCCAGTTTGCGATGCGCAGTGGCACGCCGATCTATCAATGGACCGCAGACGAAGGCATCGTCAGCCTCCGCGAGATGGATTTCGTCGTTCCCGGAAGTCAGCGACTGCATGATGCGCTGCGCCATGTTGCGAGCACGATGCATCTGGGCATCTATTTGTTCGTGGGCGCAAGCAAGGACCTGCGGCCTCCCGCTACGGGTGTGGTTCGCCAGTTCGCGCGTCCGGGTAGTGCCATCCCTGGTCGCAAGATTGTCTTTCTCGACACCAAGGTAAAGCTAACCGAGGGTGTCGACGCCTTCGTACACCGGATTGTCCATGATATTGAAGAACGCAAGCCGCCGCGGCTACGCGACGGGCGTTGGATCGTCTGATGGCTACAGTTCGTGGCTCGGTACTGATCCTGCTCAATGACCGCGCCGAACGGCGGCGTCTTTTCGAGTTGCTGGATTCGATGGAATTCGAGGCCATCTATGCGGCCAAGGATGCAGCCCAGGCGCGCAGCATGCTTGGCCAGGAATCCGGCGTCGAATTGATCGTGTTGGAGTTCGCGCCAGGCGATGCCGAAGCGCTCAACTTCTGCACCGATATCCGGGCCCAGGCACGTACTGCCAAGATACCCCTGCTCGCGATCCTCGGTGCCGAGCCCGCTCTGATCTGGCCAGCGGGCAAGATTCCAGCAGCGGTTTCCGACTGGGTAACCATCCCGGTCGATGTCGAGTTGATGCGCAGCAAGGTCGAGCGCATGTTCGCGCCGGTGGAGCAGAAGATCGAAGTCGCCGAAAAGGGTGACAACTTCCGATTCGCCTTCGATTATTCACTCGACGAGTTGATCCTGTCGGATCCGGGATCGGGACGGATCGTCGATGCCAACCTGACCTTCCTCAGCCAGGCAGGTTACGAGTTGCAGGATGTGGTGGGTACCCAGCTGGACGAACTTGATCTCAGTCATCGCGATGATGCCCGTCGTGAATTGATGACTGCCGTGAGCAAATCCGGCTCGGTGCGCTATCGGGGTCTGACTTCGCGCGGGGACGGCCGCCGCGTACTGGTCGATGTGGTGACGCGCCTGGTCCGCGTCGGTGCCGACGTGCGCTGGCTGACCGCGATGCGATCGTCACCCGTTGAAGAGCCGGGGCGTCCATTCGCCGAATTCGTCGAGCAGTTGTGGAAGGCCCGCGGCGCCACCCTGCTGGCCCGCCAGCTCGGTCAGAAAATGATCGAACTGGGCAAGCTGGATTTCCTCTCGCTGATCTCCCAGCGCGGCGAGAACTCGGACATCGGTGAGCTTTCGATGAATTTCGCGCGCCCCGGGCTGGCCAAATCAATCGTCGATCAATTGACCCAGGTGGTGATGCGCAAGGTGCTCGGCGGCGATGCCTTTGTCGTCCCGCAAGGCGCCTGGAAGGCGTTGGGCAGTGAAGCCCAGCAGCCTGGGCAACGGCTCGAGTTTCTGATCGGCGTGCCGCTGCGCGATGCCAATGACGAGCTGATCGGTGGCCTGCTCGCGAGCGGCCACGAGGCACTCGGCGAGGGCGGCAATCTTCCGGTGGCGGCGCGCGCTTTCGCTGCTCGCATCGCGGTCGAACTCGATTTGGAGCATGCACTGGATCAGGGTCGCGCCAAGGGTCTGCAGGATTCGTTGACCGGGCTGCCCAACCGACTGTTGTTCAACGATCGTCTCGAAACCACCATCAGGGAAGCGCATCGGACCGGCGAAAGTTTCGCTGTACTGTTTGTCGATCTTGACCGCTTCAAGACCGTCAACGACAGCCTCGGACATGGCGTGGGCGATGAATTGCTGCTCGCGGTGGCAAAGCGGCTGCGGGCGGCGATCCGTGGCAGCGATACAGTGGCGCGCTACGCTGGTGACGAGTTCACCTTGATTCTGCGTCACATCGTCCAGCGTGATGATGTGATCCGCATCGCCGAGAAGATCTGCCGCGTGCTTGAATCCCCGCTGACCATCAGCGACAGTCGCGAACTTCACATCACCGCCAGTATCGGCATCAGCTTCTACCCTGACGACGCCGACTCCGCGGAAAAACTGCTGCAGCATGCTGACGTGGCGATGTACAACGCCAAGGGCATGGGCCGGAACAATTACCAGGCCTATGTTGCGGTGCCTGAGGAGTCGCATCAGCAACGACTGGCCCTGGAAGCCAAGCTGCGCCAGGCCGAGAAGAATGGCGAGCTGCGTGCTTATTATCAGCCTCAGGTATCGGCGCAGACCGAAGACATTATCGGCATGGAGGCGTTGATCCGCTGGGAACATCCCGAGCTAGGCATGATCTCACCGGGCTTTTTCATTCCCCTGGCTGAAGAGACCGGCCTGATCATGCCGATCGGTGAATGGATGCTGCGCACGGCCTGCCTCGACACCAAGCGCTGGCACCAGCGCTTCGGCCATCCACTGCGGATCAGTGTGAACCTGTCTGCGTTGCAGTTGCGACAGACGAGTATGGTCGAGATGGTGCGCAATATCCTGCGCGAAACTGCCCTGGAGGCCGAGTACCTGGAGCTCGAGGTCACCGAGAGTATCAATGTCAAAACGATACCGAACCTGATCGAGACGCTGCAGGGTTTGCGTGATCTGGGTTGCTCGATAGCGATTGACGATTTTGGCACTGGCCAGAGTTCGCTGGACTATATCCGGCGCTTTCCGGCCGACCGGATCAAGATCGACCAGGTCTTTGTCCGCAATATCGGCGTCGATCCGGATGACGAGGCGATCGTCCGTGCGACCATCAACATGGCCCAGAGCCTCAATCGCGGAGTCATTGCCGAGGGCGTCGAGTACGAGGAGCATCTGGAATTCTTGCGGGACAATGGCTGCGAAGAACTGCAGGGCTACCTGTTCAGCCGACCCCTGCCTGCGGCTGCGTTCGAGAGCATGATGTCCGAGCGCGAGAAGATGCTGAACGGACAGGCCGCGGCACACTGAGCTGAACCGGTTCTGGGCGGCCAAGTGGCCGCAATCGAGTGCGGGCTGGGCGGGTATGTCGAACTGAACTTTCCTGCTGTTGGCTTGTCTTATGGGCTGTTCCCCACGGAGACGCTGCCCATGACTATTTCCCTTGCTGCATTGCCAGGCGTCGCAAGGATCGGTAAAAGTCTGTTTCCGGCCCAAACGGCACCCCGGGCAGCGCGTCAGGAGAATGGTTTGAGCGAGCAGGATGCCGATATCACCCTGGTCAAGCGTGTCCAGAATGGCGAGCGTGGCGCCTTCGATCTGCTGGTGCGCAAGTATCAGCACAAGGTCTTTGGCATCATCTCGCGCTATATCTCCAACCATGCTGAATGCCAGGACGTCGCCCAGGACACGTTTCTGCGGGCGTACCGGGCCATCGCCAATTTCCGCGGTGAGAGTGCGTTCTATACCTGGCTGTATACGATCGCGACCAATACCGCCAAGAATCATCTGGTCGCACAGGGTCGACGGCCACCAAGTGACGACATCCAGATCGAGGACGCCGAGTATTTCGAAGGCGCCCTGCGTTTGAAGGATACCTCGACGCCGGAACGTGAATTGATGCGTCAGGAAATCGAGCGCGCCGTTACCTCGGCCGTCGACGGCCTGCCGGAAGAACTGCGCATGGCGATCACCCTGCGCGAAGTGGATGGCCTGAGCTACGAAGAGATCGCCCAGGCGATGAACTGTCCGATCGGCACGGTACGCTCACGGATATTCCGGGCGCGCGAGGCCATCGACGTGAAACTGCGCCCCTTGCTGGGCAATGAGACTGAGCAGATGGAGGTCGTATGAACGACTCGATACGAGAGCAACTTTCGGCCATGGCCGACGGCGAGATCGAAGCAGAGGGAACCCGGTTCCTGCTGAAGCGACTCGATCGCGACCCCGAATTTCGTGGGGTTTGGGAACGCTATCACCTGATCCGCGACTGTCTGCGCCATCAGGGCAGCATGGCCCCCGTGGATTTTTGTGCTGGCGTGTCGGCGCTCATCGATGCGGATAGTGCCGCTGAAGTTCGTCCCGCCCCTCGTCACGTCTGGCGCGGCTTTGCCGGAGGCGCGATTGCCGCGGGCGTGGCTGCCATGGCCTTGTTTGTGCTTCGTCCCGCAGTTGATCCCGCCGAACTGGACATGGCACAGAACGGGCTTTCCGCCACCAATGTCGAGCAGGTCGCCGCCATGACCACCAGCGATCTGGTGCCGCCGTGGCGGGTTGCTCCGGTGGCCGAGCGTGAGCGCTATGTGCTGGTCCAGCAGCCGATGCCGGCCGAGCTGGATGGTTATTTTCTTCGCCACGGCGAGGCCGCTGGCGGCATCAGTTTGCTCGGCCCACTGCCTGCGGTTCAGACCGTAGCCAGCGCGGCGGTCGAGCCTGCTCAAGGGGAATGATGGCGTGAACTGCTGGCATCGGCTGATTGCAGCGCTCGCGGGTCTGCTGGCCATTGTGCCGGTCTGCGCGCAGGACGCCGGGGAGTGGCTCAGACGGTTGCAGCAGGCGCAGGGCCAGCGCAATTACGAGGGTGTTGTGATCTATGTGCATGACGGTCGTATCGATCAGATTCGCGTAGTCAGTCGGGCTGGCATCGAGGCCTTCCAGCGTTTCGCCAGCCTGACCGGCAACCAGCGCGAATTGCTGCGGGCTGGTGGCGAGGTGCGTGCGCTCAGTCCCAGCCAGCCACCGCTGGCCTGGCCAGCGATGGCCGCCACCCTCGCTCCGATCGATCTGGAACAAATTGCGCGCCTCTATCACGTGCAGCTGACCGGAAGTGATCGGGTCGCGGGCTTTTCAGCCCGGATGCTCGAAGCCGAACCGCAGGATGGCCTGCGCTATGGCCAGCGACTCTGGATCGATCAGGAATCGGGCATGTTGCTCGGTGCGGCGCTCATCGGCCCCCGCAAGCAAATGTTGGAACAGGTGATGTTCGCGCAGCTGGCATTCGAGGGTGCCGTTGCCCCGGACTCAGCGACACCCGCTGTTGCCGGGCGCAGCGACACAGCGGAGGCATCGGCCACCCTGTTGCCAGGCTTTGCCTTGATCAGCGCGCGCACCGATGCCTCGCGCGGACTCGAGCAGCGTATCTACAGCGATGGACTGGCAACGGTTTCGGTCTATGTCGAGCATCGCGAGGGTGTGCCCGCTGGTGAGTTTGCGACTCGTCGCGGCGCAGTCCAGCTCTATGGCCGCCAGCTTGGTGCCAGCCGCATCGTCGCTGTGGGTGCGGTGCCGCCCGAATCCGCCCGCCGATTCGTCGAGGCTACAGTCGCGGGATTGAAGTCCGCGCAATAGTCCCCAGTTTCGCAGCCCTGCGGCAGTGCGAAATTGGTTCGCGCGAATTCGATGCCACGAGCGGGTCGGGTGTGCCGATGTGCTCGCGGCATGGCAGCGGGTACCGTGCCATAGGATGGGGTCCGAGGCGGGAACTATGACCACGTGCTTGCACACCAAGATGGCAGTGGCAACGGTCGCGACCCCCGCTTGAACCCTGCGCGATGCTGGTCCGTCGCGTCAAGTTCCAACGTTCGGCGCTGTACGGCGGGCGCTGCCAGTTGCGCAATTCTTCATTCACAGGAGACATGTCGTCCATGTTCATTCGTCCAATCACGTCCGCGTCCGCAGTCCTGCTGGTGCTTGCGTCGAGCTTCGGCATTGCCCAGGCACAATCGCTCCCTGATTTCACCGGTTTGGTCGAGCGCAACGCGCCAACCGTAGTCAACATCACTGCTACCAAGACCGCCGGTGCGAGCAACAATGATCCATCCGCGTTTGGCGATGAAGAAGTGCCGGAGATCTTTCGGCGTTTCTTCGGCGATCCGCGGCAGATGCCGCAACCGCAGCAGCCGCAGGAACGAATATCGGGTGGATCGGGATTCATCATCTCAGCCGATGGTTACCTGCTTACCAACCACCATGTGATCGACGGCGCAGACGAGATCAAGGTGCGACTTGAGGACCGTCGTGAATTCAAAGCCAAGCTGATCGGCAGCGATCAGCAGAGCGATGTCGCCCTGCTCAAGATCGAGGCCACGGGCTTGCCCGCAGCAACGCTTGGCGATTCCAGCAAGCTCAAGCCGGGTCAATGGGTGGTTGCGATCGGATCGCCGTTCAATCTCGATTACTCGGTCACCGCCGGCATCGTCAGCGCCGTCGGTCGCAATCTCGGTGATCAGCAGCGCTACGTGCCCTTCATCCAGAATGACGTCGCGATCAACCGCGGCAACTCGGGCGGCCCGCTGTTCAATCTCGCTGGTGAAGTGGTCGGCATCAACTCGCAGATTTTCTCAAACACCGGTGGCTCGATTGGCCTGAGTTTCGCGATTCCTATCGACTACGCAAGCAAAGTAGTGAGCCAGTTGCGCAGCAAGGGCCGGGTGTCGCGCGGTTATCTGGGTGTGCGCCTGGATACGGTCAGCGCCGATATCGCCAGTGCGCTCGAACTGCCGAGTATTGCCGGCGCCCTGGTCACCCAGGTCGACAAGGATACGCCTGCCGCAAAAGCAGGCCTCAAACTGCAGGACGTGATCGTCTCGTTCGAGGATCAGGAAATCGTGCGCTCGGGCGATCTGCCGCCCCTGGTCGGTGCGACGCCGCCGGGAACCCGGGTCAGTCTCGGCGTTATCCGCGATCGCAAGCGCGTGGCAATACCGCTGGTGGTGGGTGAGTTGCCGATCGCAGCGGGTGGTAGTTCTGCCGAGCCTGTTGAAGCCTCGGTGGATTCCGCCGATGCCCTCGGCCTGAGCGTCAGCGATCTGAGCAACGCACAGCGTGAGCAACTGGAGCTGGATGCCGGCACCGGCGTTCTCGTCGAACGGGTTACCGGCAATGCCGCCCGGCGTGCCGGATTGCAGCCGCGGGACGTTATCCTGATGGTCGGACGTACCCCGGTTGGCAGCGTCAGCCAGTTCCGCAGCGCGGTCAGCAAGATCGCCAAGGGCAAGCCGGTGATGCTGCTGGTTCGTCGTGGCGATGGTCAGCGCTTCATTACCCTCAGCCCGGACGAGTAGGCCGGCGCGGATCGCGTACGGCTCCCGGACCAGGGATTGGGCCGCCGCCCGGATCGGGCGGCGGCCGGCCGGGAATTGGAGGGCCGCCACTGGCCGCTTCATGCCATAATCCTTCATTCCCTAGAACACAAGGCGCCCTGGCCATCCGGTCGGGGCTTTGGCTTGGCATGAAACACATCAGAAATTTTTCCATCATCGCCCATGTCGACCATGGCAAGTCGACCCTCGCGGATCGCTTCATCCAGATCTGCGGAGGACTGCAGGATCGCGAAATGGAAGCCCAGGTGCTCGATTCCAATCCGATCGAGCGCGAACGTGGCATTACGATCAAGGCACAAAGCGTCTCGTTGCCATTCAAGGCACGCGACGGCGAGACCTATCTACTCAACTTCATCGATACACCGGGCCACGTCGATTTCTCCTACGAGGTCTCGCGTTCATTGGCGGCCTGTGAAGGTGCCTTGCTGGTCGTCGATGCGGCGCAAGGTGTCGAGGCTCAGAGCGTGGCCAACTGCTACACCGCGGTCGAGCAGGGGCTGGAAGTATTGCCGATCCTCAACAAGATCGATCTACCCACCGCCGATATCGAAAAGGTCAAAGCTGAAATCGAGGCCATCATCGGCATCGATGCCAGCGATGCGCTCGAGGTCAGCGCAAAAACCGGATTGAACGTGCGCGAGGTGCTCGAAGCCATTGTCGAGCGCATTCCAGCACCCACGCCGCGCGGTTGCACGCAACTGCAGGCGCTGATAATCGATTCCTGGTTCGACAATTATCTCGGCGTGGTTTCCCTGGTCCGGGTGATGCAAGGCTCGATCAAACCCCGCGACAAGATTCTTGTGATGTCGACTGGCCGTACCCACGAGGTCGATCAGGTCGGCATTTTCACGCCCAAGCGCAAGTTGCAGGATCGCCTCGGGCCGGGCGAAGTCGGCTTTGTCTGCGCCTCGATCAAGGAAGTGCATGGTGCACCGGTCGGCGACACATTGACCATGGCCAATGATCCGGCGCCCTCGGCGCTGCCGGGCTTTCAGAAGGTGCAGCCGCGCGTCTTCGCAGGTCTGTTTCCGACCGATGCCGATGATTTCCCCGACATGCGCGAGGCGCTGGAGAAACTCACACTCAACGACTCCTCACTGTATTTCGAGCCAGAGAGCTCGGAAGCGCTGGGGTTCGGTTTCCGTTGCGGTTTCCTTGGCATGCTGCACATGGAAATCGTTCAGGAACGATTGGAGCGCGAGTACAACATTGATCTGATCACCACGGCACCGACCGTGGTCTACCAGTTGCTGAAGACCGACGGCACCGTGTTTGATCTGGACAATCCGTCCAAGCTTCCGCCGGTCAATCTGATCGAGGAAATCCGCGAGCCGATCATCCAGGCCAGTATCCTGACGCCGCCTGACTACGTCGGCAATGTCATCTCGCTGTGCGAGGAAAAGCGCGGTCGCCAGGTGTCCATCAACTACATGGGCAGTCAGGTCCAGATCGTGTACGAACTGCCACTCTCGGAAGTTGTGCTCGATTTCTTCGATCGGCTGAAGTCGGTCAGTCGCGGTTACGCCTCGCTCGACTACCACTTCGTGCGTTTCGAGGCGGGAAGTTTTGTCCGGCTCGATGTGCTGATCAATGGCGACAAGGTGGATGCGCTCTCCACCATCGTCCACCGTGCCCAGGCCGACCGCCGGGGCCGCGATCTGTGTGAGAAGATGAAGGAACTGATCCCGCGCCAGATGTTCGACGTGGCAATCCAGGCCGCGATCGGCGCGCAGATCATCGCGCGCTCGTCGATCAAGGCGATGCGCAAGAACGTGCTTGCCAAGTGCTACGGTGGCGATGTCAGCCGCAAACGCAAACTGCTCGACAAGCAGAAGGAAGGCAAAAAGCGCATGAAGCAGGTGGGTCGCGTCGAGATTCCGCAGGAGGCCTTCCTGGCGGTGCTGCAAACTGACAACAAGTAGGAGCACAGCCGCAGCGCTGTCGCCCTCCACAACCCGGATCAGACATGGAAAACATCAAGTTCGATTTTGCCCTGCTGCTGGTGATCCTGACCGCGTTCACCGGTCTGGTTTACGGAATCGATCACTTTATTTTCGCCAAGCGGCGGGCACGGCGCGGATTGAACGCGACCGAGCCGACGCTAGTCGAGTACTGCCGGTCGTTTTTTCCGGTGATTTTGTTCGTACTGCTGATCCGCTCGTTTCTGGCCGAGCCCTTCCGTATTCCCTCCAGTTCGATGATGCCCACCCTGCTGATCGGTGACTTCATCCTGGTCAATAAATTCGCTTACGGGATTCGCCTTCCGGTACTGAACAAGACTGTGATTGAAGTCGGGTCACCCAAACGTGGCGACGTGGTGGTGTTCAAATACCCTGGCAATGGCCCGAATGATCCCAAGGCGGGAACCGATTACATCAAGCGCGTCATCGGCCTGCCTGGCGACACGATCGAGTTTCGCGACAATACGATCTTCGTCAATGGTACGGCCGTGGCTCAACGTCCAAACGGCAGCTATCCCGGTGTCGGTGCACGCCCCGACAACATGGTCGGCTGGGACCTGCGGATCGAGGAGCTGCCGGGACGCGAGCACGACATACTGCAGCGGCCTGGGTTGCCACACGCCCCCTGGTTCAAGAATCGCTGGGAAGTGGGTCCAGCAGAGTATTTTGTGATGGGCGACAACCGTGACAACAGCGAGGACAGCCGGTTTTGGGGTATGGTGCCGGAAGCCAATCTCGTCGGCAGGGCGTTTTTCATCTGGATGAACTTCGACTTCGAATACGGCGGCTTCGAGTTCAACCGAATCGGCACGATCATCAGAGGAGGTCAGTAATCATGTTTTCGTATCGTCGTCAGCGTGGTATCACGCTTCTGGGCTTCATCATCGTGTTGGCTGTCGTTGGATTCTTCGCCTTTCTCGGCATGAAAATCGGCCCCGCCTACCTCGAGTACTACAATGTCTGGACCGCGATGAAGGGTGTCGCGGCGGAGCCTGGTGTGGGCGGCTGGTCGGTCGCGGACATAAAGTCGTCATTGAATAAGCGCCTTTTCATCAACTACATCAATGAGAAGCACGTCTCGCTGAAAAATTTCGAAGTGAAGAAAGTGGGTGGCGAACAGACGCTGAGAGTGTTCTACGAAGTGCGCGAGGACCTGTTCTATAACCTGGACTACGTTGCGACCTTTGACAAGACGATCAAGCTCACTCGCAGCGGCAATCTCAATCAATAGGTTCCCGTGAGCGCTCGACCCCTGCCACGATCTCTGCTGGAGCAGGCGCTGACCCATCGCAGTGTCGGCGCTCACAACAACGAGCGCCTTGAGTTCCTTGGCGATGCGCTGGTCAATCTGGTGGTGGCGGAGATGTTGTTCGAACGTTTCCCGAAGTCGGACGAAGGCGCGATGACCCGGATGCGGGCCAGTCTGGTACGCGAGGCTTCGCTGGCCGCGCTGGCGCGGCAGTTCGAGCTGGGTGAGCGCCTGCGGCTCGGCCCGGGCGAGCTCAAGAGCGGCGGCCATCGTCGCGACTCGATCCTGGCCGATGCGCTTGAGGCACTCGCCGCGGCGCATTATCTCGAGGATGGTTGGGTCGCGGCGCGCGCGCGCATCCGCGACTGGTTTGATGGCATCCTCAGCGATATCGGACCGGAGCACTTCAGCAAGGACGGCAAGACTCGACTGCAGGAGTGGCTGCAGGCGCGCTCGCTCGGCCTTCCCGAATATTCACTACTCGACAGCACCGGTCCCGATCACGCCAAGGAGTTCCGCGCACGCTGCGCCGCCCCGGCACTCGCACTCGAGGCCTGCGCCGAGGGTCCGAGCCGTAAGCTCGCGGAGACACGCGCTGCCGAGGCACTGCTAGCCATTCTGGAGCGCGATGCCGCTCTGCAACCCAATGGAGATATCACGACATGAGTGGCGAATCGTCACCGCGTTTCGCAACCATAGCCGTACTTGGCCGCCCCAATGTCGGTAAGTCGACCCTGCTCAACGCCCTGATCGGCTACAAACTCTGCATCACCGCTTCGAAGCCGCAGACGACGCGACATCGGCTGCTCGGTGTGCTCAGCCGGCCCGATGTCCAGTTGGCCTTCCTGGATACGCCAGGTATTCATCGTGGCCAGACCCGCGCGCTCAATCGCGTGCTCAACCGGACCGCCAAGGCGGCCGGCGACGAGGCTGATGTCTCGCTCTGGGTGCTCGATGTACTGCGTCAGGACGAAGAGGATGAGGCTGTCGGCCAGTGGTTGGAGAGCCAGACCAAGCCGCTGGTCATCGCGCTGAACAAGATTGATCGGCTCCCCGACAAGAGTGCGCTGCTGCCCATGCTCTCCTCGCTGCAGGCGCGCTACAAGCCGGTCGCGATCGTGCCGGTGTCTGCGCTGAAGACCAGGGGTATCGAGCAGTTGCGCGATGCCCTGCTCGCGCTGGCGCCCAAGGGAGAGGCGCAGTTTGACGAGGACGACATCACAGATCGCAGCGAGAAGTTTCTCGCTGCTGAACGTGTACGCGAGCAAGTCGTTCGGTTGCTGCGCGATGAACTGCCGTTCTCAACGACGGTCGAAATCGAGAACTTCCAGCGCGATGGCAATCTCTTGCGACTCGGCGCCATCATCTGGGTCGAGCGCGAGGGCCAGAAGGCCATCGTCATCGGCAAGGGTGGCGCGCAGCTGAAGACCATCGGAACCCAGGCGCGACAGTCTTTGGAATCGCTGTTCGGTTGCAAGGTGCATCTGGAGACCTGGGTTCGGGTGCGCGAGAACTGGAGCGACGATGAGCGCGCGCTCAAACGCTTCGGCCTCGATCAGATCTGACAGGAACGCCACGCAAACGAGCCGCGACGCGCGGCTGACCCCGGCTCGACTGCAGAAGGTGTGAGTGTGCGCATCGACCACGAGCCGGTTTTTGTCCTGCACGAACGTGCCTATCGGGAAACCAGCGCCCTGCTCGAAGTGCTGACCCGCGACCACGGCCGCATCGGCGTTGTCGTGCGCGGCCTGCGCGCGAGCAAGCCGCGATTCCAACGCGGCAGTTTGCGAGCCTTCCAGTGTCTGAGCGTTGATCTGAAGATGGTCGGCGAACTTGCCCAGTTGCTGGGCGTGGAGACCCTCGGCCGCCCCTTGCAACTGAGCGCCCAGGCGCTGCGCGCGGGACTTTATGTCAACGAGCTGATTGCCCGGATGACCGAGCGGCACGATCCGCATCCCGAGTTGTTCGAGCGCTATGCGCTATTGCTGACCGAATTGGACGCGCCGCAGCCGCTGGCTTGGACCTTGCGACGTTTCGAGCGCGACTTGCTTGCGATGCTGGGCTATGGATTGCTGCTGACCCACACCTGTGATGAGCGAGAGGCGCTTGATCCAAACGCGCAGTACCACTATCTACCAGAGCAGGGTCCGACGCTGATCGACAGCCAACGGCTGGCGCCCATTTGCACGGGTGCCGCGCTGCTGGCCCTGTCCCATGACACCGAACCCGGCCGGCCCGATCTGGTCTCGCTGCGGACCCTGATGCGCGCGGTCATTCGGCACCAGTTGGGCGGACGCGGACTGGACGCCTGGAGAGTCCTGGCTGGGCCCCGAGTCAGCGGTTCCGACCCAGCTGATCGCTGAGTCGCTGCGCGCCCGCGGCGAGCTCGGCGAATCGCTTCCGGTCCAGCGGCGCGCTCTGAAGTGCCGCAAGCAGGCGCAGCATTTCGCTGGCGCCACAGAATCCGAGCGCGGATTTCATCCGGTGCAGGACCTCGTTGACCGCTGCGGCGTCGTGGCGGTCCAGGCCGCGCAGGATGGCCGCAAGATAGTCGGCCAGCTCGGCGGCGAGCAGGGCGCGCAGGCCCGCGAGCACTTCAGGACTGCCGCAAGCCTGGACACCGAGGGCGTCGTCGAGCGGCTCCGCCCGTTCGTAGGTCCCGGCTGGCTCTGAGGCGGCTGCGGCGGCCTCGACGATTGGCGCACTGTGCAGCCCGCATTGCATCAGCGCGCGCCGCAGGCGTGCCAGTGATGCCGGCTTCTCGATGGCGTCGGCGAAGCCCACTGCCAGCAGCAGGTCGACATCGGTATCCAGCAGCTCAGCGCTCATTGCAATGGCCGGCGTCTCGAAGTTCGGGTGATCGGCGCGCGCGCGAAACGATTCCAGCAATCCGATCGCATCGCCGCCAAGCAGATGACGGTCGAAGATCAGTGCCGTATAGGGCCTTTGCGTGCCGAGTTCGCTCGCTTCAAGCACGCTCGCGGTGGCATCCACGACAAAGCCCAGTCCGCGCAATTGGGTGCTGATCACCTCACGGGTGACGGCATCGTCTTCGGCCAGCAGGATCAGTCGGCGCATCGGAAGCATTTCTTAACCCCTAGGCTGCCAAGATTACGCCCATGCCCACGGCAAGCTCCATCCCCAGGCTTTTACTTGGCAGCCTCATCTTGATGATGACCGGGCCAGTGCTGGCGTGGAAACTGGAGATCGGCAAGTTGCGCAGCGGCGAACACGTTGTTGAGGGAATCGCTGTCCTCAAGGAAGTCGACCGGGTTCAGATCCAGGTCAGGACCCTACACCTTGCCGGCCTGGATCTGCGCCAGTCCGGGCTCAGCGTCGACTGCAGCATGGAAAGGCAGGAGCCATCCGGGAGGAATTGCCGTGGAAACGTGCGCGTCCAGGAACCCGCTTGGAGCGGAAGACTTCGCGCACAACAGACAGCGGATGAGCACACGCTCGCAATCGAAACAGGCGGCGCCAGCATCCAGCTGAGCGCCGCGCGCGCGGCAGCGGGAGACATCACCATCAAGCTGCGCAGCGTGCCGCTGACCTGGTTGCGCCCGCGCCTGCAATCGGCCTGGACACAACTCGCCGCGCTGGCCGGGAAACTCGATGCCCAACTGCGCTATGCGCCGACCGCGGCCCGCGTGCTGGGCGAGCTCGCGTTACATGATGTGGAGTTCGATTCGACCGATGCAGAAGTAGCTGGTGCCGGACTGCAGTTCAATGGAAAGCTGGACCTTCGACTTGGCAGCCTTCCCGAGCTGCGTCTGGACTTTCGCGAGCCGCGCGGTCAGTTGCTGTTCGGCCCGATCTATCTGGAGTTGCCAGAGGCCACCAGCGCGCTTGCCATCTTGCTGCGCCAGGACCAGGCAGGCAGCTGGCAGCTGCCACTGATTTCCTGGAATGATCCGCTCGGATTGGCATTCAGTGCCTCGCTGCAGCGTGACGCCGTCGAGGGCCTCGACATCAGTCTGTCGGAATTCCACGCCCAGCTCGAGCACAGTGCCGAGCGCTACCTCGGCAGCGCACTGTCATCCGCTGGCTTCCCGGGCCTGCAGCTGGCCGGAATGGCGCACGGGCATGGCCGATTCATCGGTGGTCAGTGGAAATCCTTCGAGCTGGAGTTGGCGCAAGTCGCCATCAGTGATCCTCAGCAACGTATCGATGTCGATCGTATCGACGGCAGCCTGCGGATGGATCCGGTCAGCGGGGACAATGCGCTGCGCTGGCGCGGCGCCCGGCTGTTCCATATCCCACTTGGCGATGGTGAGGCAAAGTGGCGTTGGACGCCCGAACAATTGGTGCTTGCCCAGCCTCTGCAGGTTGCCCTGCTCGGCGGAACGCTGCGAATTCCCCGTCTTGCCCGCCAGCGCGGCGACGACGGCGCTGAATGGCATGCTGCGATCGAGTTGGATCAACTCGACATGTTGAATCTGGCGACGGCGCTCGATTGGCCAAAATTTTCCGGCAGTCTCAGTGGTACCTTGCCGGGACTGGTCTTCAAGCAGGGCGGATTCAGCTCTGATGGCGATCTTGCGCTGAGCGTGTTCGGCGGAACCATGCGGGTATCGGAGCTGAGCAGCGAGCGCACCTTCGGTGTTGCCCCGACCCTTGGCGCCGATATCCAGTTCGACAATCTGGAACTCAAGCAACTCAGTGCCGTACTCGATTTTGGCGAGATCGACGGCTGGCTGGATGGGCGCGTGGAAAACCTGCGTCTGCTCGACTGGGCGCCGGTGGCCTTCAACGCGCAATTGCGCACCGATGCCGCCTTTCCAGGCAAGAAGCGCATCAGCCAACGCGCCGTCGAAGGGCTTTCCGCAGTTGGCGGTGGCGGCAGTGCGGCGGGAAATCCGATCATGCGAATGTTCGACTCATTTCCCTATGCCGAGATTGGTCTGAGCTGTCGGCTGGCCGAGGACGTCTGCGCCATGGCGGGGCTGGATGAATCCGCGGGTGGCTACACTATCCTCCGTGGCGCTGGAATACCGCGGCTGACCGTCGTCGGACATCAACGCAAGGTGGACTGGCCAGTACTGCTTTCGCGCTTGCGCGCGGTATCAGCGGGTCAGGCACCAGTCATCGGTGACGATCCATAGTCGACACCACCCGAGCACCGCCCCACCCATTGGAGACCCATCATGCGCAAGTGGCCGCTGAACAGGAAGACAGGAATTGCCGGATTGCTGATCGGAGTTCTGCTGACCGCCTGTGTGACGATCAATGTGTACTTCCCCGAAGCCGAGGTCGAGGAAGCGGCGGGTCAGTTCATCGATCGCGTGATCGGCAGCGATCCCGAAGCCGCTCCTGCACCGCCGGGCAAGCCGCTGTCATTGCGCTTCGATTTCTCACTGATCGGTGCAGCCCACGCCGCCGCCGACCTCAGCATCGGGACACCCGCGATCAAGGCAATCCAGCAGCGCATGGCCGATCGCTTCAGTGCCACACTCGCGGAGCATTTCGATAGCGGCGTGCTCGGACTCAAGCGTGATGGTCTGATCGAGATTCGCGATCCGGGCAAGGTGGGCCTGTCCGCTCGTGCCAGCCTCAAGCAGGCGGTGGCCGATGACAATCGCGACCGCGCCGCGGTCTATCGCGAGATTGCCGTTGCCAACGGGCATGCCGAGTGGGAGGCCGAGATTCGCCAGACCTTTGCCGAGCAATGGATCGGCAAGGCGCGCAAGGGCTGGTACTACGAGGATGGCAAGGGGCAGTGGATCCAGAAATAGTCCGCGCCGGGCGCAGCGGTTTGCGGCGCCGACCGCGGTTCGCGCGATCGTGGGCCTGGCCATGGTCGAGCTGTGAAACAATAGCCGGCCCATCCCGACAGAATGCATCGTGGGCCGAAGAAACCAGAAAGCGCGCGCTCCAGAACTCATCGAGATCGATATCCACGACCTGCTGCCTGATGGCCGCGGCGTGGGTCGGCGTGATGGCAAGGCCGTGTTCGTCGCCGGCGCGCTGTCGGGCGAACGGGTGCGCGCCAATATCGTCGATCGCCATCGCCAGTACGACGAAGCAGTCACGCTTGAAGTGCTGTCGCCGAGTGCAGATCGTGTCGATCCGCGCTGCGCGCACTTCGGCGTCTGCGCGGGCTGCGTGCTCCAGCATCTGGATCCCGCCGCACAGATCGCGGCCAAGCAGAAGACCCTGTTCGACAATCTCGAACGCATCGGCAAGGTCGAGACCGGTGCGCTGCTGCCGGCGCTGACCGGAGATCCCTGGGGTTATCGGCGTCGCGGTCGTTTGTCGGTGCGCCACGTCGAGAAGAAAGGCCGAACCCTGGTCGGCTTTCGCGAGACCAATGGCAAGTACGTCGCCGACATCGAGCAGTGCCATGTACTGGATCCGCAGATTGGTCAGCGTATCGATCGGATCGCCGAATTGATTTCATCATTGCAGGCGCGCGCCAGCATTCCGCAGATCGAGATCGCCATCGGCGACGCCACCGTGGCCCTGGTGATTCGGCACCTGAATGATCTGTCGGCGTCCGACCAACAATTGCTGATCGAATTTGCCCAGCGCGAAAAAATCGCGATCTTCCTGCAGCCGGGCAACAATGACAGCGTGCATGCGCTATGGCCGGCGGAGATTCCGCTGTCATTTCGTATTCCAGGGGCTGACGTCGAGCTTTCGTTCAAGCCACTCGATTTCATCCAGGTCAATGCCGGCATGAATCAGCGGATGATCGAGCATGCACTGAACCTGCTCGATCTACAGCCCGACGACGACGTGCTCGACCTGTTTTGCGGGCTCGGCAATTTCACCCTGCCGATCGCGCGGCGGGTGCGCTCCGTGGTCGGCGTTGAGGGTGAGCATGGTCTGGTCGAGCGTGCCCGTGCCAATGCCGACAGTAACCAGATCCGCAATGCCGAATTCTTTGTCGCCGATCTCGCCACCGATCAAAGTGAGGCCGAATGGGCACAGCGCAGCTACAGCAAGCTGCTGATTGATCCTGCGCGCGCCGGCGCGGATCAGGTGATCGCGTGGCTCGGCAAGCGCGGCATCAAACGGATCGTCTATGTCAGCTGCCATCCCGCCTCACTGGCACGTGATGCCGGACTGCTGGTGCACGAACACGGCTACAAGCTGGCCGCTGCCGGCGTCATGGACATGTTCCCGCACACTGCGCATGTCGAGTCGATCGCGCTGTTCGAGCGTTGAGTCGGCGCGCCGGATGGGCACGAAGTGGGATCAGTTGGCGGCCCGCGCTGCTGCGCCAGCGCTCGATGCAGCTGGGCCAGTAGTGCAGGCTTCTGCAAGTTCTGCCGAATATCGCGGATGGCGTTCCCGGGACTGATCGGTTCGAGCACTGGCGGCGAATTCAACCAATCAACACGCGGTCACGGCCACTTTCCTTGGCGCGGTAGAGGGCGGCATCGGCGCGTGCGATCCACACTTCGAGAGGAAGCTCGGCGCGTTGATCGATTGCCACCAGGCCGACGCTGGCGGTCACTCGGATCTCGCAGTTGGGTCCGGCGATTTCGGATTCTCGGACGCGTTTGAGCAGGCCGTCTCCCCAGCGTCTGGCCTGATCGATATTGCGGTCGTAGAGCAGGCAGACAAACTCTTCGCCGCCGTAGCGACCGAGCACGTCGCCGGGGCCGGCCTGGGCCCTGAGCCACACTGCGAAGTGGCGCAATACCTCATCGCCTGCGATATGGCCAAAGCGATCATTGATCGCCTTGAAATGATCGAGGTCGATCAGGGCGATGCAGATGTCGGTTTGATCCGCCTGGCGCAGGATGCGCCGTGTTTCCTCGAGCAGATGCCTGCGGTTGTAGATTCCGGTCAGGCTGTCGCGGATCGACAGTTCGTAGAGTTGCTGGTTGGCGACCGCCAGTTCCGACTTCTGTTGCTCGATCTCACGCGTGCGCGCCTTGACCTCATTGCTCAGCCAGCGCTCACGGTTGCGCAGTGAGCGGATCCGGCTCTGATAGAGCAGCCAGGCCGAAAGCAGGATGAGCAGGGCGCCGCCGATCTGCACGCTGCGCCGCTCCCACCAGAACGGCATGACTTCAACCGTAAGCGCCAACCGCTCGCCGCTGTGTCGGACATTGTCTTCGTTGGCGCGCAGATGGATCTCGAAGGTTCCGGCGGGCAGGCTGACGAAATTGCCGATGCCGGTGTCGGCCGCTGGCAGCCAGTCCTGAAGCCCCTCGATGCGGAACTCCACGCGTTGCGAAGACCGATTGGCTCCGAGCAAGCTGAAGCCGAGCATGAACTGCCGGGTGCCGGGTTGCAGCAGCAACTGCTGTGCATAGGGTGTTGCCGCATCCAGCCGTGCCCCGCCGAGGGATTCGCCTGCACGCAGGGCGACGTCGCCGATGCGTACCTCGGTCACCAAGGGACGCAGGCGACCGCGCGGGGCAACCGCTGCGCGCGGATCGAACACCTGCAAGCCGTAGGTGGTGCCGAAATACAGGCGACCCGAGCGGCCGGCATGGGACGCGCGTTGGCCGAACTCATCGGCAATCAGACCATCCGCCGAGTAGAAGGACTGCACGTCGCCATGGCCGGGAAACAGTCGACGCAGGCCGTGCATGGAGCTCAGCCAGATCGCCCCATCGGAACCGGTCTCAACGGCCTGTATGCCGTCCTGGGGAATGCCAGATGCGCTGCCGAAACAATCGAGCACCGCATCATCCAACTGTTGCAGGGAGGAATCCACACGGCACAGTTGGGTCGCTGCGATCAGCAATTTTCCGTCGGGCCCCAGATGCAGATCGCGCGCCAATCCTGGCGTGGTTTCGGATTCATGGAATACGCGCAAGGTCTGGAAATTCTGATCGAGTACGCGGACGCCATCGTAGGTGGCGAGCCAGAGTCTTCCGCGATCGTCGCGGAACATCGCATTGAGCGTGTGGGCCAGCGCCTGACTGGGGCCCGGGCTGGCATAGGGAATCGCGCGCACGCTGTCATCGGTTGCGATCTTGGCCAAGCCGCTCGAGGTCGCCACCAGCAATTCGCCTGAAGAGAGTTCGAGCAGATCGCGTACGCCCGGACCCGGCAGGCCACGGCCATCACTGCGTACCGGAAAATTGGTCCAGTTACCGGAAGCGGGATCGAGCCGATCCAGGCCGGCATCGCTGCCGACCCAGATTCGACCGCGGCTGTCTTCGCGTAGCGCCCAGATCACCAAGGCGCCATTGCGCGCATTGCTGGAGATCGGCACGGTTTCCAGTTCAACCCGTCCGTCACCGACTGGCCCCAGTGAGCGTTGCAGCCCGGCACCGAAACTACCCAGCCAGAGCACGCCGCTGCTGTCCTCCAGCATGGCCAGGACGCGATCGGAAATGGTTTCAGCGGGCTCAACCCGCAGCGGCTGTATGCGCTGGAATACGTTGGCGTTCGCGGGTACGTGGTAGGCGCCGTTCGCCCGTGTACCGACCAGGATGCCGCCATCATCGAGTGCAATCACGCTGTGCACGAAGGCGCGTTGCGAGAGTCCTTCGCGCGATGACAACAGGGGGATCGGATGCAGGCAGTCGCAATCGGCTTGATAGCGGGCGATGCCGACATCCGAACCGACCACCGGATCGCCATCGACGATTGCCAGACTGCTGATGCGTTGACTGTCGATACCGGCAAGCATGGGGATTTTGTGCACCTTGCCGCCGGAAATCCGGAACAGTCCGTCGTCCCACGTGCCGATCCAGTATCCGCCATGCCCGTCTGCTGCAATCTCCTCGATATTGGCCTTGCCACCAGCCGGAAATGGCGCCGCGATGACCATGGGCTCGAAGCGGTCGCTGCCCGGAATGAGCCGCGCCGCGCCTTCCTGGGTGCCGACCAGCACGGTGTTGCCGTCCAGGGTGATGGTCCAGACGCGCTCATGCGGGAGTCCGCCGGTGCCCGGCAAGAACTGGGTGTAAATGGGGATGGCCGATTCCCAACGAACGCGCACTACGCCGGCGCCATCGGTGCCAAGCCAAAGATCGTGGCGGGAGTCGACCGCAATCGTCCTGATCGTGGTCTCGGGCAGCCCGTCAGGGCTGGATTCCAGGCTGCTGACGGTTTCGCGCCGCAGATCGATACGCTTCAGGCCACTGCTGCGCGTACCGACCCAGAGGATATGCCCGTCTGCGGCAAGTGCCGTGATGGCGTCTCCCTGCAACTTCGACGCGATGGCCGGTGGCGGCGGCACGAAGTGGCGGCCATCGAAGCGGATCAGGCCGCTCTCGGCGGCGAGCCATAGAAAGCCCAGTTCGTCGCGTACGATGCTGTCAGCCGAATCCTGCAACAGGCCATCACTGGTGCCGAATTGGCGCGCCGCCATCACGGGTGCGGCGGGCAGCAAAATTATCGCCAGCAGGAGCCAGCGTTCGAGCAATCCACCGCGCCAGGCGCTCGCGTTCACTTTGCCAGCCACCTTGTCTCCCCGACTTGTGCTCGAAGGGTAGCGCTACGCGTCCCGAATCCGAAGTGTCGAATCGGGATCAGAACCGGTTTGGCGCGCCGTTTTCCACGGGTTTCCAGCGATACCAGCGCTGCTGCGCAAGTTCGAGCATTGCCAGATCTTCGACGGTATCGCCATAGGCATGCACCTGCCGGTACTGGTCCGGGGGAAACCGGGCCCGGATGCGCTGCACCTTCTCGTCGCCGACGCATTGCGCGCCCGCATAGCGGCCGGTCAGGCTGTCGGCTGAGGATTCAAGCGAAGAACACAGACATTCCAGGCCCTGCTCCCGGCACCACGCTTCGAGATAGGCATCGAAGGCGCCAGAAACGACCACCACCCGATCACCGCGGGCGCGGTGCCAGGCGATTCTTTGCAGGGCTTCTGGCCGCAGCATGGAAGGGATCTGCTCGCGCGCAAACCGGCGTCCCGCTTCGAGATAATCCGCCACGCTGGCATTGCGAAAAGCTACGCGAACAATCGCTGCACGGACGCGCACACCGCTGACCAGCCGCAGTCGGTAACCAAGGATAAGCGGTGCCAGCAACAGGCTGCCCAGACTTAGCCGAATGGGCGGAACCGCACTGCGTATGAAAGCGGGGAAAGATTCGCGGTCGGTGATCGTTCCGTCGAAATCAAACAGTGCAAGATCCATGCGGTGGGTCGTAGCGATGGGGCGCGCATTGTAGCCAGACCCGCCGCAGGTCGTGAATCAGCGGATGCGCATTGCGCGAACCGCAGTCAGCGCGTCGCCGCCACGCCGAGAATGTCAGTCCGATAGCAGGCTTTGATTGGCGCGGTTGGTGAACGAGCTGCGGCTGGACATCAACTGCAAACGCTGCGCCCGCGCATTGGGCTCACCGCTGCGCGGACTTGTGGACGGGAATGAAGCGAATTGCCTGGCCACCACCGGGTGCAAGTCTAAGTTGCAAAATGTCGGTACTGCGCAGTGCGCGTTGCTCGATGACGATCTCGAAAGGTGCCTCGCGCCAGTGTGCGCTATCGCCATCACGATAAATCTCGGCGGTATAGCGCTGCGCAGGATCGAGGAAGGACAGTGCAATGCTCAGTACGCGACCATTCTCGTCGGTGCCCGCGCCGAGGTACCAGTCCTCGCTGCCGCGGTCCTTGCGGACGATGGTCACATAATCACCGACCTCGCCGTTCAATACATGGGTTTCTGACCAGTCGGTTGGCACATCCTTGATGAACTGGAACGCAGCGCGTTGCCTTTCATAGTGCTCGGGGAGATCCGCCACCATCTGGATCGGGCTGTACAACAGCACATACAGGGCGAGCTGTTTCGCCAGCGTAGTCTGGATCGCCTGACCACGACCCTGCAGGCTGAGGATGCCCGGCGTGTAGTCCATCGGCCCGCTCAACATGCGGGTGAATACCAGGTTGAGCTCGTGTTCGGGTGGATTGGGCGGGTTGCCCCAGGCGCCATACTCCATGCCGCGTGCACCTTCGCGTGCGATCCAGTTCGGATAGGTGCGGCGCAGCCCGGTGTCCTTGATCGGTTCGTGCGGGTTGATCGCGATGTGACGCTTTGCGGCCTCGCTGACGACGTTCAGGTGATGGCGCGCCATCCACTGACCATCATGCCATTCGCGATGCACGCGGCCATCGCCGTCATTGCGCTCGATCTGTCCGGCATCGGCCACATAGCCGGTCTTGATGACATCCACAGCGAGCGACTGATACAGATCCAACGCGGCGCCGAGCTGGCGCTCGTAGTGGCTGACCGCGCCGCCGGTCTCGTGGTGGCCGATCAGATGCACGCCCTTGGCGCGTGCATACTTGGCGACCGCCTGCAGATCAAAATCGGAGGTGGCCTTGCTGAAGTCGAAGTCATTGCCATTGCCAAACCAGGCGCCATCCCATCCGACATTCCAGCCTTCGATCAGCACACCGCGAAAACCATTGGCGGCAGCAAAATCGATATGCCGACGCGCATTTTCCGTCGTGGCGCCATGGCGCGGGCCGCTGGCCCAACTGCTGCGGTCGAGGTGCAGTTCCCACCAGATGCCGACGTACTTGGCAGGTTTGAACCAGCTGACATCGCCGAGCACATTGGGCTCGTTCAAATTGAGAATGAGGTCGGACGCGTACAGCCCGCCCGCCGAATCGGCGATCTGCAGCGTGCGCCATGGCGTGTGGAAGGGCGCCTTGCGGCGCACCTTCCAGCCTTCGGACGCTGGCGCGAGCTGGGCACGGAAGCGCTGACCCTCGGTCCGCCGCAGCCACATGCCGGCGTAGTCGACCAGAGCGGCCTCGTGAAACGCGATATGCAGGCCATCCTCGGTGCGGAGGGTCATCGGCGTATGCGCCTGGGTTACTTCGGCCAGTGGTGTCTTCTGGTACAGGTACTCGTAGCGATTCCACTCACCGGCTGGGATCCACCAGGCGGTGGCCGGGTCGGCGACGACAAATTCGGTCAGCTCATCGTCGATGATGATGTCACTCAACTGTTCCTGCTCGGGGAACTCGTAGCGAAAGCCCAGGCCATCGTCGTAAAGGCGAAACACCACATCGAACGCGCGCTTGAGCTTGATGGTTTCGGTCAGCCGCACGCGCAATTCGTTGTAGTGGTTGCGGCTGTAGCGACGCTCACCCCAGGGCTGCTCCCAGCGCGCATCGAAACTGCTGCTGTGCTGACTGCTCAGCGCAAGATTACGCTCCAGCTTCTCGGTATCACGCAGCAGAAAACCCAGCCGTGACGGAGCGATCACTGGAACGCCAAGGCGCAGCACGCTATAGCTCGCCCGGCCTTCGTCGATGCTGACTTCAACGGCCAGCACCTTTCCGGGTGACTGTACCTGGGCGACGACTTCGGCCCGTAGCGGGCTGCAGACGAGGGCGCAGAGCAGAATGAGGATCGCTGACGCACGCATGGTGGACCTCCCTGGGTTTGCCGGTCGGCGGCGGACCCTCTTGAACCGGGGAGGGCGCCGACTCCGATATTGAAACACCCCTCAGTACCCAGGAATCGCCACACCCGACCTATGCAATCGTATGCATCGCGGCAGACTGTCTCCGAGCGACTAACCTGCGGACTTTCCCGTGGGAACGCGCCATGTCGCAACGGCCTGCCAATCTGCTGGTGATCTTCGGCGCCACCGGCGATCTGGCTCAGCGCATGCTGCTGCCTTCGTTGTTTGCGCTTGCGCGTGATGGCCTGTTGCCCGAGCGCTTGCGGATTCTTGGCAGCGCGCGCAGCGAACTGGATGCGGCGGGATTCCGTCAGCTGGTTGCCGAGTCCGTCGCGCGACGGGTGCCAGTGGCGGAGCAGAGTGCCGAGGCATTGGCCGGCTTGCTGGAGCGCATCGACTACCAGCCCGCTGCAGTGGACGATGCGGCGGCCATGAGCAAGCTGGCTGCGCGTGTGCATGAACTGCGTGGCAAGGCCGATGTGGTGTTCCATCTTTCTACGGCCCCACGCTGGTACGCGCCGATTTGTGCGGCGCTTGCTGCTGGCGGTCTGAGTGGTGCAGGCACGCGCGTGCTGCTCGAGAAGCCGATCGGCCACGATCTGGCCAGTGCAATGGCGATCAATGCCGGCGTCAGCCAGGCCTTCGACGAGGAACGGGTATTCCGCATCGATCATTATCTCGGCAAGGAAGGCGTGCAGAACCTGATCGCGCTGCGGTTCGGCAATGCGCTGTTCGAACCCTTGTGGAATGCCCAGCATATCGAGCAGGTGCAGATCACCGTCGCCGAAACCGTCGGTGTCGAGGGCCGCGGCGACTACTACGATGATTCCGGTGCCTTGCGCGACATGGTGCAGAATCATCTGCTCCAGCTGCTCTGCCTGACCGCGATGGAACCCCCTTCGCACTTTGAACCGACTGCGGTACGCAACGAGAAGATCAAGGTGCTGCGCTCATTGCGCATGATCGAACGCGGTCAGGTCGCCACGCACACTGCGGTGGGTCAGTACGGGCCGGGCGCTGTGGACGGCGTCGCGGTGCCGGGCTACGCCCAGGAACTCGGTCGTGACAGCGGCACCGAAACCTATGTGGCGCTGCGTGCCCATGTCGACAACTGGCGCTGGTCGGGTGTGCCGTTCTATCTGCGCACCGGCAAGCGCCTGCCGCGGCGCTGCACCGAAATCTATCTGCAGTTCCGCGCGGTACCGCATTCGATCTTTGCGCACGCCGGAGCAAGGGTCGAACCCAATGCGCTGGTGATCCGGCTGCAACCGGAGGAGCGCATCGAGATGATGCTGATGAACAAGACGCCCGGCCTTGATCGGGGTGGACTCAGGCTCGCCCAGGTTGCGCTTGATCTCGATCTGCACGAACGTTTCTCTGCGCATTCGCGTCGCCTCGCCTACGAACGGCTGTACCTGGATGCGATCGAGGGCAATGGCACGCTGTTCGTGCGGCGTGATGAGACCGAAGCCGCCTGGCAGTGGGCCGATTCGATCATCCAGGGTTGGCGGAGTGTAGGACTCACGCCGCGCAGCTATCCGGCTGGCAGCTGGGGCCCGAGCAGTGCCGTCAGTCTGACCGAGCGGCACGGTCACAGTTGGCGCGAATAAGGCGCGTATCATGAGCGAAGCGAGGTCAAGCATGAGCATGGTTTCAGAGGCTACGCAGGTCGGGGCCCCAATGCAGGACGCTGGCAATATCGGACTGATCGCCGATATTGGTGGAACCAATGCGCGCTTTGCCCTGACCGACCTGGCCTCCGCCAAGCCCGGCATTTTGCAGGCGCAGACCTTGCCCTGTGCCGAGTTTGCCAGCTTGCAGCATGCTGCCCGGCATTATCTGAATTCAGTGGGTGCGCGTCCGCGCAGCGCTGCGATTGCTGTGGCCTCGCCGGTCGATGCCGACGAGGTTCGTCTGACCAACCGTGCCTGGTCGTTCAGTCGGCGCGAATTGCAGTCGGTACTCGGGCTCGATCAGCTCTGTCTGCTCAATGATTTCGGTGCCGTTGCCTGGGCCGTCCCATCGATCGCCAGTGAAGACCTGATCACCCTCTATGGCGATGCCAGCTTGCCGTTGCGCGGTCCAGTCAGTGTGCTCGGACCGGGTACTGGGCTCGGCGTGGCAGTTCTGGTCGGAAGTGGACAGCTGGGCTGGCAAGTGGTCGAGACCGAAGGCGGCCATGTCAGCTTCGCGCCCCTGGGCGATGAAGAGCAATGCATCGCCAGCTGGATGAGTGCGCGCTTTGGTCGTGCCTCAAACGAGCGGCTATTGTGCGGGACTGGCCTTTCACATATCCACGCGGCACTCGCTGGTGAGGAGCCCGGCTCGCCACTTGACCGCAGCCTGCCGATCCGTGAGCCGAGTGAAATTGTTGCCGCCGCCCTTGAGGGAAACGACTTGCTCGCCAGACGCACGCTGGCGCGGTTCTGTGCCGTGCTCGGCAGCGTCGCCGGCGACGCCGCGCTGATCCACGGTGCGCGCACGGTAATGATCGCCGGCGGCATCGTGCCGCGGTTCATTCCCTTCCTGCGCAGCAGCGCCTTTCGCGAGCGCTTCCTCGCCAAGGGCCGCTTTGCCGCGTACCTGGAGTCAGTCACGATCCATGTCGTGACGCATCCGCATCCGGGCTTGTTGGGCGCAGCGGTCGCACTGCGACGGGACGCAATTTATGCGTGAGCCGATCAACTTTCAGCGCGCGCACAGGCGCAGGTTCCGCACGGTGCGCAAGCTGCTGCTCGGCGCAATAGGATTGTCCGGATTGCTGATGCCGCTTGCCGCGCAGGAACTACCCGCAGCGACCTTGGCTGATTGCGATGTCGCGGGATTCCAGAGCGTACTCGTTGCCGCGCCTGGCGGTAGCGCACTCGCGGCGCGGGCGGTCTGGCTCAATGGACAAGTTCTGCGCTGGACACAGGTGCAGCCAGCGGCGCGCTTCCGATTATTGCACTCGGCGCGCGGCGCGATCATTGCCCGCAATGGCAGCGCAGCCAGCGGCGCCGATGGCGCATTGGACCTGTCGGTGTCTACCGCTGCACTGCCGCCAGCAGTTGCCGAGCGATTCCGCTATGTGCCGGCGGGCATCGAGCTTGCAGTTGCCGAATCCGATCTGACCCGCATGGCCAGTCTGCATCGGCAGCAACTGGTTGTGGTTCGCGAGGATGCGCAGGGCAGGGTGCTCGACGCCAGCCGTCTGCAGTCCGCCGGCGCACTCGATGCGCTGTTCGCCTCGGCACAGCAAGCCACCCAGTTGGGCGTACACAGCACGCTGAGACAGGCCCAATTCCGGCTGTGGGCGCCAACAGCGCAAAGGGTTGCGCTGTGTGTCTACGAGCAACCTGGATCGGCAGCGGCGGCCCTGGTTGCGATGGATGGGGATGTCGGCAGCGGTGTCTGGCACGCTCGCCTCAAACAGGATCGTCGCGGTCAGTACTATCGCTATCTTGTCGATGTATGGGCACCGGGTGTCGGAATGGTGCGCAATCCGGTGACCGATCCGTATTCGATCAGTCTGAGCGCCGATGCGCGGCGCAGCTATATCGGCCATCTTGACGACGCCGCGCTGAAGCCTGCCGCGTGGAATGCAAAGTACGCGCCGCGTCGACTCGCTGCCAACACCGATATGGTGATCTACGAGCTCCATGTTCGCGACTTCTCGATCAACGATGCCAGCGTCGATGCAGCGCAGCGCGGCAAGTACCTCGCCTTCCGCGATGCGGACAGTGCGGGCATGCGTCATCTCAAGGCGCTGGCCGATGCCGGGCTGACTGATATCCACCTGTTGCCGGTGTTTGATTTTGCCACGGTGCCCGAGCAGGGCTGTACCAGCCCGCAGCCGGGCGGGGCGGCGGACAGTGAATCGCAGCAGGCCTCCGTCGAGGCGATGAAGTCTGCCGATTGCTTCAACTGGGGCTACGACCCTCTGCATTTCAATGCCCCGGAAGGCAGCTATGCCAGCGATGCCAATGACGGCGCGTTGCGCATCCTGGAATTCCGCAGCATGGTCGAATCCCTGCATCAGGCTGGCCTGCGCGTCGGCATGGATGTGGTCTACAACCACACCAGTGCCTCGGGTCAGAATGCGCGTTCGGTCCTTGATCGGATTGTTCCCGGTTACTACCAGCGGCTCAACGCCAATGGCGATGTCGAAACCTCGACCTGCTGCGCCAATACCGCGACCGAGAACGCGATGATGGCGAAGCTGATGATCGACTCGGTCGTGCTCTGGGCCAGGCACTACCGGATTGATTCATTCCGCTTCGATCTGATGGGCCATCAGCCGCGCGCGGTAATGGAGCAGTTGCGCGATCGGCTCAATGGCGAAGTCGGCCGCGAGGTGCAGCTGCTCGGCGAGGGCTGGAACTTTGGCGAGATCGCCAATGGCGCGCGCTTTGTCCAGGCCTCGCAACTCTCGCTCAATGGCAGTGGCATCGCGACCTTCAGTGATCGCGCGCGCGACGCAGTGCGCGGGGGTGGCGCCGGCGATGGCGGTATCGACCAGATGCGTCGCCAAGGCTATATCAATGGGCTCTACTACGCGCCCAACGCAACCAGCAATGGCGTGCATCGCGCCAGCGATCTATTGCAATCGGCCGATATGGTGCGCGTCGGTCTGGCCGGCTCGCTGCGCGACTACCCGCTGCGCAATTATCTCGGCGCCGAGGTATTGCTGGAGCAGATCAGCTATGGCGGCAACCAGCCGGCAGGCTATGTCCGCGAGCCCGACGAAGTGGTCAACTACGTCGAGAACCACGACAATCAGACCCTGTTCGACATCAATGTATTCAAGCTGCCGACAACGACGTCGCGCGCTGATCGCGCCCGCGTGCAGATGCTCGGTGCCGCAATCAATGCGTTCAGTCAAGGTATCGCCTACTTCCACGCCGGCATCGATACCTTGCGCAGCAAGTCGATGGACCGCAACAGCTACGACTCCGGCGATTGGTTCAACCGGATCGACTGGACCGGGCAGGACAATTACTTCGGCACCGGTCTGCCGCCACGTCAGGACAATGCGCCGAGCTGGTCGCTGATGCGGCCGCTGCTTGCCGATCCGGCAATCAAGCCAGGGCCGGCGGAGATCGTCTGGACACGCGATGTGTTCCGCGACCTGCTGCGCATCCGCGCCAGCTCCAGTCTGCTGCGACTGCGCAGCGCCGCAGATATCAAGCAACGCCTGCGCCTGCTGAATACCGGCCCCGACCAGGTCGCGACCGTCCTGGTCGGACACATCAATGGCCAGGGCTATGCGGACGCTGGCTTCGCTGAACTGCTGTATCTGATCAATGTCGATCCGGAAGCGCGCGCCGTTGTGCTGCCGACCGAGCGCAACAAGGCCTACGCCCTGCACCCGGTGCAGGCCGCAACCGGCGCGGCCGATACGAGGCCACGGACATCGGCGCGCTATGAGGCGGATTCCGGCCGGTTCACGGTGCCTGCGCGGACCGCCGTGGTCTATGTGATCGACTGAACGGATCGGGCACACTGTGGGCTCTGACCCCGCGTTGCAAACAGGAGGGCGCTGTGACCGAGCAAGGCATCAGACGGATCGTGATCGTCGGCGGTGGTACAGCAGGCTGGATGTGCGCCGCAGCGCTGTCCAAATTGCTGGATCGGAAAATCGAAATCCGCTTGATTGAATCCGATGAGATCGGCATCGTTGGCGTCGGCGAGGCAACGATTCCGCAGATCCGCCTGTTCAACGCCACTCTGGGGCTTGATGAGAACGAGTTCGTCCGACAGACCCAGGCGACTTTCAAACTCGGCATTGAATTTTCCGGCTGGTCGCAGCAGGGCGAATCCTATCTGCATGCCTTCGGCCCGGTGGGTGGTCGCGATCTTGGACTGGTTCCCTTTTATCAATACTGGTTGAAACTGCGTCTGGCCGGCGCGGTGTCGCCGATCGGTGACTACATCTTCAACGCGATCGCGGCGCGTGGCAATCGCTTCATGCGCTCGGCCGACATCCAGAATTCGCCGCTTTCGAACATCGCCTATGCTTTTCATTTCGATGCCGGTCTCTATGCGCGTTTTCTGCGCAAATTCGCCGAGTCCCGTGGCGTGCTGCGCAGCGAAGGCAAGGTGGTCGAGACTGTGCTTGCGGCGGACAGTGGATTCATTGAGGCTGTGCAGTTGCAAAGTGGTGAGCGCATCGAGGGCGATCTGTTCATTGACTGCTCGGGGTTTCGTGGGCTGTTGATTGAGCAGGCGCTACAGACCGGTTATCAGGACTGGTCGCATTGGCTGCCCTGCAATCGCGCCCTCGCTGTGCCTTGCGAATCGGCGCCAGTACTGACGCCCTACACCCGTGCCACCGCGCGCGAAGCCGGCTGGCAATGGCGGATTCCGTTGCAGCACCGGATCGGCAACGGCTATGTCTACTGCAGCGATTACATCAGCGATGATGAGGCGAGCGCCAATCTTCTTGCCCGACTCGACGGTCAGCCGCTCGCCGATCCGCGCCCGCTGCGGTTTGTCACTGGCATGCGCAACAAATTCTGGAACCGCAACTGCGTGGCGATCGGACTGGCCAGTGGGTTCATGGAGCCGCTGGAATCGACCAGTATCCATTTCATCCAATCCAGCATCGCCAAGCTGGTCGCGCTGTTCCCCGATCGCAGTTTCGATCCGGTCGACATTGCCGAATACAATCGCCAGGTGCAGTTCGAGTTCGAACGCAGCCGCGATTTTCTGATCCTGCACTACCAGGCCAATCAGCGATTCGGTGAGCCGTTCTGGGATCGCTGCCGGGAGATGCCGATTCCGTACACCCTGCAGCACAAGATCGATCTGTTCCGCAGCCATGCACGTATTTTTCGCGAGCATGAAGAATTGTTCACCGAGTCCAGTTGGTTGCAGGTGCTGCTCGGCCAGAGTGTTCTGCCGCGCGCCTACCATCCGATGGTCGATCTGCTCGGCGAGCAGGAGATCCGCGAGTTTGTCGCCAACGTCCGCCGCGTGCTCGAGCGCTCCGCCGAGGCCATGCCCGAGCATGCCGCCTTCATTGCGCGCACCTGCAAGGCCGACGCTCAGCTTCTGTCCCCTGGCGACTCCCTTCGGTCGTCCCCGGGGATTGCATAGAGCGTGGCTTGCCGCGCTGCTGTTGATCTCGTCGTTGCTCCTGTAGAGCGTGGCTTGCCGCGCTGCTGTTGATCCTGTCGTTGTTCCTGTAGAGCGTGGCTTGCCGCGCTGCTGTTGATCTTGTTGTTGCTCCTGTAGAGCGTGGCTTGCCGCGCTGCTTTTGATTTGGCTTTCTCGTTGGGGGACAGGAGCAAGGG
>JAYSZM010000147.1:0-3078 GCA_043738015.1 Lysobacterales bacterium | reverse complement strand
CCGCCCGTCCTTCGAGATGCCGCGCGAGCGCGGCTCCTCAGGATGAAGCGGAGAGAGATCAGTTGTCGAGGAACGACCGCAGCTTCCGCGAGCGCGACGGGTGCTTCAGCTTGCGCAGCGCCTTGGCTTCGATCTGCCGGATGCGCTCACGGGTCACCGAGAACTGCTGGCCGACTTCTTCCAGCGTGTGGTCGGTGTTCATGCCGATGCCGAAGCGCATGCGCAGCACGCGCTCCTCGCGCGGCGTCAGCGAGGCGAGCACGCGCGTCGTCGTCTCGCGCAGGTTCGCCTGGATCGCCGCATCGATCGGCAGGATCGCGTTCTTGTCCTCGATGAAGTCGCCGAGATGCGAATCCTCCTCGTCGCCCACCGGCGTTTCAAGGCTGATCGGCTCCTTGGCGATTTTCATCACCTTCCGCACCTTTTCCAAAGGCATGGAAAGCTTTTCCGAAAGCTCTTCCGGCGTCGGCTCGCGGCCGATCTCGTGCATCATCTGGCGCGAGGTGCGCACGATCTTGTTGATCGTCTCGATCATGTGCACCGGAATGCGGATGGTGCGCGCCTGATCGGCGATCGAACGGGTGATCGCCTGACGGATCCACCAGGTGGCATAGGTACTGAACTTGTAGCCACGACGATATTCGAACTTGTCGACGGCCTTCATCAGGCCGATATTGCCTTCCTGGATCAGGTCGAGGAATTGCAGGCCGCGGTTGGTGTACTTCTTGGCGATCGAGATGACCAGACGCAGGTTGGCCTCGACCATTTCCTTCTTGGCGCGACGGGCCTTGGCCTCGCCGATCGACATGTGACGATTGATATCCTTGATCTCGGGCAGGCTGAGATACAGCGTCGCCTCATGGGCGATCAGCCGCTCCTGCTGCTCCTGGATATCGGTCTTGCAGTTCTTCAGGGTCGCGGCCCACTTGCTGGCCTTGCGCACTTCATTCTCGACGAAGCGCAGATTGGTCTCTTTGCCCGGGAACGCCTTGATGAATTCCTTGCGCGGCATTTTGCCGACACGCACGGCGATATCGAGGATGGCGCGCTCGTGGCTGCGGATCGTGTTGACCACTTCGCGCAGCTTCTTGACCATGCCATCGATCATGATCGACGGCAGCTTGAGCTTGAGAAACTCTTCGGTGATCAGGGCGCGCATTTTCTGCGTCTTCTTGTCGTCGGCGCCGGCCTTGGCGAAGCTGGCCTTGAATTTCTCGTAGCTGTCGCCGAACAACTCCATGCGCCGCTTGACCTCGAGCGGATCGGGACCGGATTCGCCGGGGCCGGCTTCTTCGGCATCGCCGGATTCTTCGTCGTCCTTGCCATTGCCACCGGTGCCTTCGTCCTCGTCCTCGTCCATTTCTTCGGCGAGCAGGGCGGCAGCAGCCGCGGCAGCGGCGGCTTCAGCAGCAGCGGCCTCGGCGAGGGCTTCAAGGTCGTAGAAGCCGGTGAGGAACTCACTCATGCGCTTCTTGCCGTCGAGATGCGAGGCATACTCTTCGAGCAACAGCGAGATCGACCAGGGGAACTGCGCGAGCGCGTTCTGCACCTGGGCCAGACCTTCCTCGATGCGCTTGGCGATGGCGATCTCGCCCTCGCGGGTGAGCAGCTCGACGGTGCCCATCTCGCGCATGTACATGCGGACCGGATCGGTGGTGCGGCCGGTCTCTTCGACGGCCGACAGCACCTGGATGGCTTCTTCGGTGACTGCTTCGTCGTCCTGTACCGATGAGGATTCCTGCAGCAGCAGGGTTTCGGCATCGGGGGCGGACTCATGGACCTGGATGCCCATGTCATTGATCATGCCGATGATGTCTTCGATCTGCTCGGGATCGACGATGTCGTCCGGCAGGTGATCGTTGACCTCGGCATACGTCAGGTAGCCTTGCTCCTTGCCCCGGGTTATGAGCTTTTTGATCTCGGATTGTTGATCGCGGGGTTCGAACTCAATGGCTGCCATTACGTGTCCTTGGAACTGTGATCAGATTAACGATCGTGTCTATGTAACGAAGTTCGGGGCCGGAAACGGACAGACAAGGGTCTCGCGCAGGTGCATTAGCGCGTGATTCAGTCTGCAGTGGTGTCTTCCGAGAGGCCTGGAAGACAGATCCGGACACCGTTCTTGCAACGGGAGTGCCAGTATAGGCAAGGTGTCAAGGGCAGTTCCGAGTCTACGGATTGTGCCGGATTGTCAACCGAGTTCGCCCTGTTGCGACCCATCTACTTGGGGTCTTGATTGGCTGATTCAAGGCGCTGCGAGGATGCCGGCCCAGCAGAACACAGGGTTATGGGCAAGTCTGCGACTGCCGTCCTGGCACCAGCGAGGATTTCAGGCGGCACCCTGACGGGATGCCCAACCGAAATGCGTCGCAGTGATGGGTGCTACAGAATCATGTCGGGGGTGTCGTTGCGGCCGCGGTGTTCGGCGGCGTCACTGCGTTCGCGGGCTTCTTCGCGGAATTCGCTGAGTTCGCGCAGCAGGGTCTCGATGTTCACTTCGTTCTTGAGGTTGACCTTGAAATCGGTATCGGCGCGGGCGCGATCCTTCAGCGACTGCCGGTTCTGGCTCATCACGATCAAGGGACCTTGCAGGCCAACCAGGATGGCGAGGGCGAGGTTGAACAGCTGGAATGGATAAGGATCGAGCGGATTGCGCGGCACGATCCATGGGGTGTTGATGACACACCAGACGGCGGTGAGCAGGATCAGGAACAGGATGAATTTCCAGCTGCCATTGAGTTCGGCCACGCTGTCGGCTAGGCGATCGCTCCAGGACAGGTTTTTGTCGAATTCCTCGTCTACATTCTTGGCAGCGCGCGCCGACAACATGGTGTTGGTTTCGCGCAGGCGCTCGCTCATTGTGCGCAGGATCGCCATTGCGGCAGCCGGACGCTTCTCGAGGTAATGCGCAAGGGTGTCGCGCTGCAGTTCGAACAGCACCGCGTCGGTGGTCGCCAGCGCGCTGGCGCTGCGCGGTTTGTCGTCGAACAGGGCGAGTTCGCCGAAATATTCGCCGCGGGCGATGTCTTTGAGGGAGATCCGCCGTGAGGCCTCGCCGGGCAGATGGATGTTCACGTC
>JAYSZM010000146.1:0-14034 GCA_043738015.1 Lysobacterales bacterium | reverse complement strand
TCCAACAGTCAGGATCTCGTCCCGGCAGCGGGAGATTGCTCCAGCCGGTCCAGGCCGGTGCAGCGTTCGACGATCCCGGAAAGTGCCGTGCTGCAGTTGTGACATCTGACGATTTCGCGGGCTTGCGCTCACCCCAACCCGCTCCCGCAGGCGGGAGAGGGAGTTGGATTGGCTACGCGGGCTTCGCAGCAAACGCGGCGCACCAGCCCTTGGCATTGACCGCCTTGCCGGGAAAGATGCCGCAGGGACGCCAGGCTTCGCCCGCGGTGCCCTGAATCAGGGTACAGCCGTCGCAGTTCTGGGCTGGCTTGTGCGCCGGATACTTGGCGGCGTCCACCTTGCTGGTGTCATGCTTGTAGCCAAGCGCTGCTGCGGTGGGATCGGCCTCGTCCAGGTGCGGCAGTTCGGCTGCGCTCACACGCTGTGCTACCGCGGCAACGCCAAGTGGCACCAGGGCCGCAAGGGCCGAGCTTTTGAGGAAACTACGGCGACTGATCTGCGTCTTCATGTATTGACTCCATCAAGGTTGTGGCGCTCTCGTCAGGAGATGATGCGCTATATTTCCGCGTCTCAACTTGACCCTGGTCAAGATACTCCTTCGGAATGACGATGAGCTTGCCATACGAACACCAACGCTGGCGTGAATGCGCCCTCGCCCTCGCCCAATGCGGCCGCGAACTCGCGGCGCTCGGCTGGACCCCGGCGACGAGTAGCAACTTCTCCATGCGCATCAGCGAGATGCACGTGGCGATCACGATCTCGGGGCGGGACAAGGGGCACCTGCATGAGGACGACATCATGGTCGTCGACCTGCAGGGACGGGCGGTCGGCTCCGAACACCGGCCGTCGGCGGAGACTTTGCTGCACACCCAACTCTATGCCCGCGACCCGGAGATCGGCTGCGTGCTGCATACGCACTCGCACAATCAGACCGTGGCCTCCAGGCTGTACGGCGAAGAAGGCCAACTCATGCTGGCCGGATATGAACTGCTCAAGGCGTTTCGCGGCTTCGATACGCACGACGCGACGATGCGGCTGCCGGTGTTCCCCAATAGTCAGGATATGGACGAGTTGGCCGGCTATGTCGAAGACTGGCTGGCTGACAGCGAGTCGCGCCAACTGCAGCACGGCACCCCTCGCGGGCCGGGTTACTTGATCGACGGCCATGGGCTCTACGCCTGGGGACAGACGATGGCGGATACCCGCAGGCATCTGGATGCCTTCGAGTTTCTACTGGCTTGTGAACTTGATCTGAGGAGGCTGAGCGGATGAGCCGATTGCGCATTTACGCCGAGCGCGAAGCGCTACGGCCACATACCGAATCCAGCGATGGCGGTGTGATCGCCAGCCTGCTCAATGCCCGCGGCGTGCGTTTTGAGCGCTGGCAGACACCAGTGCAACTGACGCCCGGCGCCAGTCAGGACGAGGTGATCGCGGCTTACAGCGTCGACATCGAGCGCCTCAAGCAGGAGAAGGGCTATGTCGCTGTCGACGTGGTCAGTCTCAGTCCGGATCATCCGGAGAAGGCTGCGTTCCGGCAGAAGTTTCTCAACGAGCATCGCCACAGTGAAGACGAGGTGCGTTTCTTTGTAGCCGGCAGCGGACTGTTCAGTCTGCATCTGGATGATCAGGTCTACGAAGTGCTGTGTGAGCAAGGCGACCTGATCGGCGTGCCGGACAATACCCGGCACTGGTTCGACATGGGGCCGAATCCGTACTTCATCGCGATCCGATTGTTCACCAATCCAGCGGGCTGGGTCGCTGATTTCACCGGCACTGATATCGCAGAGAAATTCCCCAGGCTGGAGAACTGATGAAGCGCGTCGTGCTGACCGACATCGAGGGCACCACCAGTCGCATCGATTTTGTCCACCAGGTTTTGTTTCCGTATGCGCGTGCGCGACTGCCGGATTACGTCCGCGCGCATCGGGATTCGGTGGATATGCAGCAGGCGCTGGCAGCAGTAAGCATCGAGCTTGCGAATCGCGCGGCGGACCTGGATCAGCAGATCGAGGCTCTGCTGCGCTGGGCCGATGAAGACCGCAAGATCACCCCGCTGAAATCGATCCAGGGCATGATCTGGGCCGAGGGCTACGCCCGCGGCGATTTCACAGCACATGTCTACCTCGACGCCCACGATGCGCTGCGCCGTTGGCATCACGCGGGGCATCGTCTGCATGTGTACAGCAGCGGTTCGATCGCAGCGCAAAAACTTTTTTTTCGCCACAGCGTATTCGGCGATCTGAGCGCGCTGTTCGATTCGTATTTCGATACCACCAGCGGAGGCAAGCGCGAGGCCGATTCGTATCGCCGGATCGCGGCCGCGATCGGGCGTGAGCCGGACGGAATTGTCTTCCTCTCTGATATCGAGGCCGAGCTGGATGCCGCTCGTGAAGCCGGAATGCGCACCGTGCAGCTGGTGCGTGCCGATGCACCGCCCGAGTCACGTGGCGCGCACCGGACCGTCGCCAGCATGGCGGACATCGACCTGGATGCCGGCAATGAATGAGACCGGCGCCACTCTGATCGCTGGCCTGCGTTTCTGTCTGTTGCTGGGCTTTGATCGGCGCATGGCGCCTAGTGGCGCGGCAACGTTCTGGCTGGCGGTGCTGTTGTCGATCATGACCGACATCCTGCTGAACCTATTGCTGATTCGCGATCCAGCCGAGTTCCTTCTGGATGGTCTTGAGGGCAGCGCCCTGACGGTCCTGAAGAGCCTGCTGCTGGCCACCCTTCTCAGCCAGATGGCGCAAAGACCTGCCTGGCTGTGGTCGATCGCCACCTGGATGGTGGTGATGAGCCTGATCATGCGCGCATTCATCCTGCCGATCCTCGCGGCCTCACCGGACTTCGATTACAGCTGGCTGGTGTTCGATCAACCGGCGCTGCTGCCGGCACTCGGCGTCTGGAGTTTTCTCGCCGCGCTTCGGCTCTGGCGCTGGCTTGAACCCAACTGGGACTGGGTACGTGTGCTCGCCTTCGCGGTGTTCACCGCACTCGGATTCGCCCTGCCCTACATGGCAACGAGCTATCGCCTGGACTATGTCTATGGCTACGACGAAGAGGAGACGGAGGAAGATGAGCCCGACGCGCAGCCCCTACTCCCGGACAATCAATCGATGGAAGATCTGTTCGCCGCGCAGGACGCCCAGGTCGACGCGTTGCTGTCGAAGCTCGAACCGCAGGTACCGGGTCAGGTCGACATCTATTTTCTCGGGCTGGCCGGCTACGCCAGCGAAAACGTGTTCGCCAACGAGGTGCATTATGCGCAGGCCCTGCTCGATCAACGCTTCGCAACGCGGGGGCGCAGCCTGGTCCTGATCAATCACAAGCAGACTCTGGACAGCACGCCGCTGGCGACCGAGCGCAATCTGCGCCGCAGTCTGCAGGGCATCGGCAAACTGATCGACCCTGAAGAGGACATCGTGTTCCTGTTCCTCAGCTCGCACGGCAGCGAGGACCACGAACTCGTGGTTGAACTGGCCGGACTGCCCCTGCGCCAGATCACGCCAGACGCGGTGGCCGCAGGCCTGTCCGATGCCGGCATCGGCTGGCATGTCAGCGTCGTCTCGGCCTGCTACAGCGGCGGCTACATCGCAAAGCTGAAGTCTGAAACCAGCCTGGTGATGACGGCCTCGCGCGCCGATCGCACCTCGTTCGGCTGCGGCGCCGATTCGGATATCACGTACTTCGGGCGCGCCTACTTCGCCGAGGCCCTGAACACCAGCGATGATTTTGTCGCGGCATTCAGCAGAGCCCGCCGCGCGATTGCGGGACGCGAGCAGGAACAGGGTCTGGTCGCGTCGAAACCGCAGATTGCCAGCGGAGCGCGGATGAAGGCGAAGCTGGATCAGTGGCGCAACCAGCACGGCAGCAAGACGGAGCCCAAACCTGAGCTGGCCTTCACTCCGATGTTTCCGGCAACTAAATCCAGCGTTGACGGGCCGTAAGCGCGCCCGCCGGAAAATCACAGAACAGGGCATCGACGCCGAGCGCGAACAGCGCCGCATATTCGGCGTCGACATCGTTGAATTCTGGCAATACCGCATCGTCACGCAGGGTCCAGACATGGACCTGCCAGCCGACTTGATGAGCTGATGCGACCAGGTCGCTGACTGCACGATTGCCGATCAAGGCGGCCTTCGACAAGGCCACACCGGCCAGCCAAGGTGCACTCGCGTGGAGTTGGTGAATCGCTGCGACGGTAAGCCCATCGTGCAAGGCAACCACGGGCAGGCCACAGGCTTCATGCACGCGCTGGAGCGGCGGCAATTCAAAACACTGCACCCAGCAGCGCTGTGGCGCGACGGCTGGATTCTGCGCTGTGGTCAATCCATGCCGGCGCAAAGCATCGATCAGCAATGCGGTGATGTCGATGCCGCGCTGCTGCAGGATCGCGGGATCCTTCAGCTCGGGATAGACCGCGAGCGCGTGTCCGTCCTGCCAGGCCTGGTCAGCGAGCGCGAGCACTTCGTCAAAGCTCGGGATCACTAGCTGCCCATCAAATTCACGGCTGCGACCGGGATACGGCTGGGTCGCGCGCAGCGTGCGCAGACTCTGGAAGTCGTGGTCCTCAGCGAACCAATGTGGTGCTTCACCCGCGTCGATGCCAGCCTTTGCCAACCAGTCGGATCGCGTGCGGACATCGGTGCTGCGCGAGAGTTCGCGCTCGTGGCGTGCCAGCAACACACCATCACGGCTGGCGACCAGATCGGGTTCGATCACATCGCAGCCCGATTCGATAGCGAGCCGATAGCCTTCGAGCGTGTGTTCCGGGCGCAGGCCGGACGCGCCGCGGTGCGCGATGATACGCGGCGGCCTTCCATCGAGCGTAGCCCAGGAGGGCATCAGGGCGCGCGCCGGCGTTCGCGCAGACGGGTCAGTACATCAGCGAGCGAGCTGCCACGCACATGCATCAGCACGCCGAGGTGATAGAGCAGATCGGCGGCTTCGCCAATCAGCTGCTCGGTCGACTGCGCTGCACCAGCGAGCGCGGTCTCCACACCCTCCTCACCAACCTTCTGGGCGACGCGCAGGGCACCCTGTTCGATCAACTTGGTCGTGTAGCTGCCCTCCGGCTTGTCGCGCAGTCGCTGCGCGATCAACGCATCCAGCCGGCCAAGCTCGGCGGTCAGTGGCTCGGGCGCGGGGTCGAAACAGGTGTCGGTCTGGCGATGACAGGTCGGACCATCAGGCATGGCAAGCACCAGCAAGGTGTCGCCGTCGCAGTCGAGCGCGACATCGACCAGTTCGAGCCAGTGCCCGGAGGATTCTCCCTTGGTCCACAGTGTTTGACGACTGCGGCTGTAGAAAGTCACTCGACGCGAATCGAGTGTGCGCACGAGGGCGTCGCGATTCATATAACCGAGCATCAGCACGCGGCCACCGACTGCGTCCTGCACAATCGCCGGCAACAGGCCCGAACCCTTGGCCCAATCGATGCTGTCCAGATCCAACGCCTTGCTCATGGTCGAATGGCCACTCCTCGGCCGATCAGGTACTGCTTCAGGGTCGGGATCGCGATCGCCCCGCTGTGGAATACGCTGGCCGCCAGCGCCCCGTCGACGTCGGCCTGTGCAAAGACCTCGGCGAAGTGCTCGACGCTACCGGCACCGCCGGAGGCAATCAGCGGCACGCTGCAACGCGCGCGCACCGCGCGCAGCTGTTCGATATCGTAGCCGCTGCGAACGCCGTCGGAACTCATGCAGTTGAGCACAATCTCACCGGCGCCGCGGCTGACCGCTTCGGCGACCCAGTCCAGGGTCGTGCGGGTCAGACCACGCGAACGATTCGGATCGCCGGTGTACTGGTGCACGCGCCATTCGCCATCAACGCGCTGGCTGTCGACCCCAACCACCACACACTGCACACCAAAGGCTGCGGCGAGATCATCGATAAGATCGGGGCGTTCGAGTGCTGGCGAGTTGATCGATATCTTGTCGGCACCGCTGTAGAGGATACGCCGCGCGTCTTCGACACTGCGGATTCCACCGGCGACGCAAAAAGGAATATCGAGCACCCGGGCCACCCGCCGCACCCATTCGGGATCGGCGACACGCCCTTCGGGACTGGCGCTGATGTCGTAGAAGACGAGTTCGTCGGCACCTTCATCGCGATAGCGCTGCGCCAGTTCCTCGATGCCTCCGATCACCACGTGATCGCGAAAGCGCACGCCCTTGACCACTTGGCCATCGCGCACATCCAGACAGGGAATGATCCGCCGGCTCAACATGCCAGGGCCTCGGCCAGGCTAAAGCGAGCCTCCAAGAGCGCGCGCCCCATCACCACGGCGGCGCAGCCCGTGTTGGCAAGTGCACGCAGATCGTCCAGGCTGGACAGGCCACCGGAGGCCTGGAACTTCGCCGCGGGAAACTGACGGATCAGTTCACGATAGAGCACAACATTGGGTCCGGACAGCATGCCGTCGCGGTCGATATCCGTACACAGAAATTCGTTGAGCCCGGCAGCGACGAATAGCCCGAGACGGTCTTCCAATCGCAACGATGTCGTTTCTGTCCAGCCCGCGATCGGCAAGCGGAATATACCTTCGGCATCAGCGCGCGCATCGAGCGCGACCAGGATTCGATCGGGGCCAAACTCATCCGCCCAGGCGAGAACCAAGCTCGGCGAGCGCACCGCCAGACTGCCAATCACCACACGGGAAATTCCGGCATCGAGCAGTGCCTGCACATCCGCCCGCTCGCGCACGCCGCCGCCCGCCTGCACCCGCAGGCCACTGTCACGCGCCATCGCCGACATCAGACTACGCTGGCTGGATACGCCTGCACGCGCCGCATCGAGGTCGACCAGATGCAGATGGCTGGCGCCTTCGTCGGCGTATTGCAGTGCCAGCGCCAACGGATCGGAGTCGTAGCGTGTTTCGTCGGCATAGTCGCCCTGACGCAAACGAACCACCCTGCCCTCACGCAGATCGATGGCGGGTATGCGAATCATTGGACCAGCCCCAGAAAATTCTTGAGCAGACGGCTACCGACCGCGGACGAGCGCTCGGGATGGAATTGCGCCCCATGAAAGTTTGCCCGCGACACGATCGCGGCAAATGCGCGCCCGTATTGGCAGGATGCCAAGGTATCCGCAGCCATCGGAGCCGCATAGCTGTGTACGAAATAGGCGTAGGCACCCGAGTCAATGCCATCGAGCAGGGCCGATGGTCGCTCGATCTGCAATTGGTTCCAGCCCATGTGTGGTACGCGCCCGGACTCGGACTCGGCAAATCTCTGCACCCTGCCAGGCAGGATGCCCAGACACTCGGTATCGGCTTCCTCGGATCGTTCGAACAACAACTGCATGCCGAGACAGACGCCGAGGACCGGCTGCTTCAAACCCGCGATGACCGCGGTCAGCCCGGCATCGTTCAGGCGCTGCATACCGGGTCGCGCCGCGCCGACACCGGGCAGGACGACATGACTGGCCCGGGCGATGCGACTGGCATCGGCCGTCATCTCGGCGGTGACGCCGATGCGCTCGAAGGCGGCCTGCACCGAGGCGATATTGCTGCCGCCGGCATCGACCAGCACGACATCGGGCGCAGAGCTCACAGCGAACCCTTGGTGCTCGGTATCGCCGTGCCCTCGCGACGGATGGCCTGGCGCAGCGCGCGCGCAAAAACCTTGAAGCAGGCTTCGACCATGTGGTGGGTGTTGTCGCCACGCACCTTCAAGTGCAAGTTGGCGCCCATCGCATCGCAGAGCGAACGGAAAAAATGCGGCACCATCTCGGTTGACAGTTCGCCCAGACTGGGCCTGGGAAAGCTGCCATCGAAGACAAAGTGGGCACGACCGGAAAGATCGAGCGCAGCCTCGGCCAGGGTCTCGTCCATCGGCAGGGTGAAGCCATAGCGCGCAATGCCGCGCTTGTCGCCGAGCGCCTTGCGCAGGGCTTCACCGAGTGCGAGCGCGGAATCCTCGACGCTGTGGTGCTCGTCGATATGGGTATCGCCGGCGCAGATCAGGCTCAGCGAGAAGCCCCCATGACGGCCGATCTGTTCGAGCATGTGATCGAAAAATCCGATCCCGCTGGCGACTTCGGCCGGCGCCTCGCGGTCGAGATCGACGCGGACCCGGATCCGCGTTTCGCTGGTGCGGCGTTCGACTTCGGCCACGCGCGGTGCATCGACCAGTTGATGCGCGATCTCCGGCCAGTCGAACTCATCGGCTCCGAGCTTGAATCCACGGACGCCCAGATTGCGCGCGAACTCGATATCGCTGTCGCGATCACCAACCATCGCGCTCTGGGCAAAATCCAGCGTACCCGAGCGCAGGTAGTCAAGCATCATGCCAATGCCCGGCTTGCGCGTGGTCGTGTTCTGGTGGGCAAAGTGCGGATCGATATGGATGGCGTCAAAGACAATGCCCTGCGACGCGAACAGCGCGACCACAAAGTCTTGCACGCGCTCGAAGTGTTCGGTCGGAAAGCTGTCGGTGCCGAGCCCGTCCTGATTGCTGACCATCACCATCCGATAGCCGGCATCACGGCAGCGGATCAAGGCCGGAATGACGCCCGGCAACAGACGGATCTTTTCCAGCGCATCGACCTGGAAATCGGCGGGCTCTTCGATCAGGGTGCCATCGCGGTCCAGAAAAAGAATCTTGCGAAGCTGTGTCATGCCGCCCTCTGCGCCGAATCGAGTGTGGACAGCAGGACGGCGTTCTCTTCGGGCGTGCCGATCGAAATGCGCAGACCATCATGAAGTCCGGGATACTTGTGCAGGCTGCGCACGATCACACCCGCCGCTACCAAGCGTGCGTAGACCGCCGCTGCATCAACAAAGCGCACAACAAGAAAATTGGCCTGTGACGGCAGCACGTCGATGACCCCGGGGAGCGCGGCCAGCGCAGGGCGCAGCTGCGCGCGCTGCTGACAAATCAGCCGCAGACGCTCGGCGCCGGCTCTCCGTGCCTCGGAATGCAGCACGCCGAGGGCCGCCGCAATCGATGCACTGGGCAAGGGGTACGGCGGCATGATTCGTCGCAGCAACTGGATGACTTCAGCGCGTGCGAGTGCCACACCGACCCGCGCACCGGCCAATCCATAGGCCTTGCTCAGGGTGCGCAGGACCACGACATGGTCGTATTGCGCGAGCAGGCTGGAGGCACTGTCGGCATCGGCGAACTCGACATAGGCCTCATCGATCACCAGCACGGCGCGCCCACGCAGCGCTTCGGCCAGACGCAGCAACACCGCGGCAGGCACTACGTTGCCGGTCGGGTTATTGGGTGTGCAGACGTAGACCAGTCGGGTCTGCCTGCTGACGGCCGCCAGCAAGGCCTCGACGTCCAGCGCGTAGTCGCGATCGGCGCGTAATGGCACCTCGCGCACCGCCGCACCCTGTACCCGTGCTGCGACCGCATACATTCCGAAGGTGGGCGGACTGATAATCACATTGCTCGCACCGGCCGCGCAGAAGGCGCGGGTCAGCAGATCAATCGCCTCATCGCTGCCGCGCCCGACGAAGACCTGATCGCTGGCCACGCCGTAGAGCTCGGCGAGTCGCTCGATCAGTGCTGGTGGCTGGGGCTCCGGGTAACGGTTGAGGGCCAGCTCGGGCGACTGCGCCTGTGCCCAGGGCAACTCATTGGCGTTCAGCCAAACGGTTCCACCGCTGGCTTCCATGCGTGCCGATGAATAGGGTTGCAGGGCGAGCAATTCAGGACGGGCGAGATCGAGCACGCTCATGGCAGCGCCTCCAGCCGAAGCGTGACTGCGCGGGCATGTGCATGCAGCCCCTCCGCCTCGGCGAGCGTAACGGCGCAGGGGCCGATACACGCAAGCCCGGCGGCGCTCAACTCCTGCACGGTGATGAAGATTTGGAAACTCTGTACCGAAACGCCACTGTAGGCGCGCGCCAGCCCATAGGTCGGCAACACGTGGTTGGTGCCGCTGCAGTAGTCGCCGATCGATTCCGGCGCGTGGTTGCCAAGGAATACCGATCCGGCACTGCGCACTTCGCGCAGCCAGCTGCGCGCATCGCGAATCGAAAGGATCAGGTGCTCGGGTGCGTAGCGGTTGGAAATCGCCAGCGCCAGGGCAAGATCGTCGACGATCAGAACGCGGCTGTTGCGCAGGGCCTCGGCCGCGATCGCGGCACGCGGCAAGCTGGGCAACTGGCGATCGAGTTCGTCGCGCACCTGTTCGGCGATCCCGGCGCCGGTTGCCAGCAGCAGGACCTGGGAATCGCCGCCGTGCTCGGCCTGCGACAACAGATCGGCAGCGACAAAGGCTGGCACCGCAGTATCGTCGGCAATTACCAGCAATTCCGAAGGGCCGGCCGGCATATCGATGGCGGCGCCATCGGGATCGGCGGACACGGCGAGCTTGGCCGCGGTCACCCAGGAATTTCCGGGGCCGAAAATCTTGTCGCAGCGCGGGACGGACTCGCTGCCATAGGCCATCGCGGCGATTGCCTGAGCGCCACCGAGCTTAAACACACGGCTGATCCCGCAACGCCGTGCCGCATACAGCACGCTCGCTTCGACACCGCCGTGTTGCTGCGGCGGCGAGCACAGTACGACCTCGTCGCAACCGGCGATCTGCGCCGGAATGCCTAGCATCAGGGCGGTGGACGGCAGCGGTGCGGATCCTGCCGGGACATACAGACCGACCGTGCCGATGGCGCGCGGCAGTCGCTCACAAACCACACCAGGCGCGGTTTCCACCCGCACGGCTTGCGCGACACCAGCAAGGTGGAACAGGCGAATTCGCGCATAGGCCTCATCGATGGCGGCGCGCAATTCGGCTGGGAGCGCCGCCTCAGCCGCATCAAACTCTGCCGCCGAGACTTCCAGCTCCGCCAGTTCGATGCCATCGAAGCGACGCGTCAGAGCGCGCAGCGTGGCATCTCCATCGGCACGCACCTGCTCGATCAATCGGCTCACGTCGGCGAGCAGTTCGGGCTGACGCTGCTGGGTCGGACGGCGCAAGGTTTCGCCGCGTTGCCGCTCATCGAGTTCGCTCCAGCGCAGCGGCTTCATGCCAGCATCCTCTCGACCGGCAGGACCAGTAACTGGGTGGCGCCAGCGGCCTGGATGGCTTCCAGCTCGGCCCAACCAAAGGCACCCGAGATCACGCTCTGCAGGGCGACCTGGCTGTCATCATCCTGCACCGCCATCACCGTGGTGCTGGCATTGAGCGGCAGAGCGCCGCGCACCTTGTCCAGGGTCAGCCGGCTGGCACGCATCATCAACAGCCGAGTCTCGCGCACCGCCATCACGCCATCCAGTCTGCGCAACAGCAGATCCAGCATCGGCTGACGTGTATCGAGAAACTCGGTGGTTGCTGCCGCGAGTACCGCCTCGCTTTCGAGCAGGGTCACTGATTCCTTCAATTGATTGGCGACCAGGGTCGCCCCCGACGAAACCAGATCGCAGATCACATCGGCGGTACCGAGCCGCGGCGCAATCTCGACCGATCCGGACAGCACAACGATCTGCGCGGCCACGCCCTCGGATTCGAGATAGCGCGCGAGCAGGCGCGGATAGCTCGTCGCAATGCGGCGCCCGGCCAGGGACTGCGGCCCTTCGAATGCTTCATCCTGCGGCGTGGCGATCGACAGCCGGCAAGCGCCGTAACCGAGTGAGCGCAGCGACTGCAGTGCACTCTCGCCCTTGTTCGCGATCTGGTCGAGCCGGTGCTCCTCCAGCACATTGCGGCCGACGAATCCGAGATCGCAGACGCCATCGGCGATCAGGCCCGGAATGTCATCATCGCGGACCAGAAGCAGGTCGACCGGATGCGTCTCGCCAAAGCAGAACAACTTGTCGCGACTCTGGCGAAATTTCAGTCCGCACTGGGCAAGCAGGGTCTGGGACGACTCGGAGAGTCGTCCGGATTTCTGCACGGCGATACGCAATCGATCGCGGGTCTTCATCGTTGCCTTCCTTTGCTGGTTTCGCGGCGGGCATCGTTGCCACGCGATTTGTTGTTTGGCCGACCGGGTAGTGCCGCAGCAGGGGCTTCATTGCTGGTTCCAGCATGCTGAAGATTCAGTCGCCGCGCCGCCAGCTGATAGCCGCCCTCTCCGAGCAGCAGGCAGCGCGCGACGCGGCCGATCGTGGTCACACTGACCGCGGTCAGATCGTGGATCTCCCGATACGGCAGGCCACGCACCAGATAGGGCACGGCCCGCCAACGATCGGTCAACGCTTCCATTTCGGCAGGCGTACACAGGTCGAGCAGCAGCTCACGGACCTCGTCGGCGGAGTGCATACTGGCGATGGCATCGAACAGATCCGGCTCTGCGTCGAGATTGCCCTCGGCCTTGACCCAACGCTTCTTCATCCAGTCCTTCCCGTAAACACATAATCATGTGATAGCGCATTATTACACCACCCAATGGGAATTCACAAGGTTTGCATTGCAACAAACGCGGACTTCGAGCAGGCTTGCAACACGAAACACCAAGTACGGGCAGGCTTCCCGAGCCTGCACCGGCATCCGGGGGTTGAAAGATGAGGCGGGAGAGGACGATCACCTGGGCGCTGCTGGCCATACTTGCGCTGTTCAGCGCCAGCCCAGTGCAGGCCGAGCCACCCGCCCGTGTCGTACTCAATGAGGGCATCGACTCGGTCGTGCCAGTCGGTGCCATGCGTGTACTGGTTGATCCCGATGGCAGCCTGCTCGCTGATCAGGCATTGGCAAAGCTGCGCGCCGAAAACGCAACGCGGGTCGAACAGTGGCCACCGACCTACGGCTTCTCCGATGGCGTGTATTGGTTTCATCTGAGCACCTTCAACCAGTCCAATCCGGATTCGCGCTGGTTGATGGTTATCGAGTACGCCCTGCTTGACCAGATCGATCTCTATGTCTACGACCCAGCGGGCGGGCGTGTGCATCAGCGCGGCGGTGATCGCGAGCCGTTTGGCTCACGGCGCTTTTCACACCGGCACTTCAATTTCGCCATCGACATACCCAGGGGCCAAAGTCGCGAACTCTTGTTGCGGGTCGATACCGAAAGCTCGATGCAGGTTCCCTTGCTGCTCAGCACAGAGACACGATTTCTCGGCAGCAACCAGCATTGGCAACTCGAACTCGGCAGCTACTACGGGCTGTTGTTCGGATTGCTGAGCTACAACCTGCTGTTGTTCGCTGCCACGCGCGACCGCAGTTTTCTGTACTACGTGCTCTACGTGGGCTCGTTCGGACTCGGCCAGGCGAATATTAACGGACTGACCTTTCAATACCTGTGGCCGAATGCGCCGATCTGGGATGACTTCGCCCTGATCCTGCTGATTCCTGCCTCGCTGCTCGCGATCTTGGCATTCACGCGGCGATTTCTTGAACTCCCGCTGCGCGCGCCACGGGCCAATCGAGCGCTGGAAGGAATGATGGTGGCGATGGCCGCGATCCTGGTCGCCGCTCCCTTCATCGGCTATCGCCTGGCGATCCAGATCGAGACTGCCAGTGTTTTCGTGGTCGCCGCTGTCGCCATCGGATCGGCGCTGAGCGCATGGCGCAATCAGATGAAAGCGGCCAAGTATTATCTGCTGGCCTGGACGATGATGCTGCTCGGCATCGTCGTCTATGCCTCGGTTTCATTCGGTCTGCTGCCCAAGAATTTCTACACCGAGTACGGCATCCAGTTCGGATCGGCAGCCGAGATGATCCTGCTGTCGTTCGCCCTCGCTTACCGGATCAACGAGTTGCAACGTGAGAATCAGGCCTTGCACGCGGAAACCGCCGAGAAGTTGGAGGCACATGTCCACGAGCGCACCACCGAATTGCATGCGGCGCTGGGTGAGTTGCAAGGCGCCAATCGACGACTGCGCGAATACAGTCAGCGCGATGGTCTGACCGGCGCGCACAATCGCTATTTTCTCGACGAAGCGCTCGAACGCGGTTTACTGGTAGCGCACGACCGCCATGAGCCGCTATCGGTCTTGATGGTCGATATCGATCACTTCAAGCGGATCAATGACCTGCATGGCCACCTTGCCGGCGACAGCTGTCTTTGCGCGGTGGCGGCAAAACTGCGCTCCTGCATCCGCGAGGCCGATGACTTTGTCGCTCGCTTCGGCG
>JAYSZM010000145.1:0-3097 GCA_043738015.1 Lysobacterales bacterium | reverse complement strand
ACGGAATCACGCCTTGTGCGAGTCCGAGCGGATTCAGTCCGGAATCGGCCTTGTCGACCTGGCCCTGGATCGCCATGAAATGGGTGGTGATCTCGTCCAGTTCGCTCACCGTGCTGCGCTGGATCTTCTGGATGCCGACGTTGGCCGGATTCGGGTCCTCGTCCGGCAGCACGGCGTTGATCGTGGCCCAGTCGAAGTAGGCGCCCATGCCCGCGCGCCGACCCCATTCCGAGAGGCCCCACGCACGTTCTTCATCGTTGTCCTCGTAGCCCTGCCATTGGCCTTCGGGATCCTGCACATAGCTGGACCGATAGGTCAGGTCGACCACTTCGGCACCGGTGCGCGCCTTCGCGGCGGCGGTCTCGGCGAACTGGCGCTCGTCGAGGAAATCGACGCTGATCGGTACTCCGGCCACGGCGATCGCTTCAGCGCGCGGATCCCAGGAATAGAACGGGTGCCGCAGCAGGTCGTAGTAGATCTTGGTGCCCGTGAGGTAGTGCCCCCACGCGTCGCCGTGGCCCTGCGGGAACATGATGCGTGCGTCGAACTCGTCGATGACGCCGTTGCCATTCTGGTCGCTGATGTTGTAGCTGAGTGCGTAGGCGACTTCGCCGTCACCGGTTGTGAAATTCCAGAACAGGCGGTTGTAGACCGGTGTGGCGGCGACCGGTCCATTGGCATCGTCGCGTCCACGCAGCAGCACCAGCTCTTCGCTGAGCAACGAGTCGAGCTGATTCTGGAAGTTGAAGATGCTGGGCGAGAGCGAGAACTGTCCGGATTCGGTGGTGATGCCGATCGTCGGGTCCTGCGCGTCAGCGTAGGCCTCGTTGCCTAGCAAGGTGTAGAAATCAACCAAGCGCGACGCCACCAGCAGGATCGCGGCGTTGGCCGGACCGTAATCCACCGGCGGAGTAGAGTCGACCGAGAGCTGAAGCGCGCGCCGCATCACCGTCGTGTAGGCCTCGATCAGGCCGATGCCATTTAGATTGCCCGGATCGTTGTTGAGCGCGATTGGCCCGCTGTAGCGCTCGCCCAGTTGCACCAGCATGCTGGCATAGGTGTTGGTGGCCGCCTGCGCGAAATCCTGCACTCGAGCTTCGAAGGGGTTAAGTCTCCCCAGCACGCGCTTCACCCAGCCCGCGGCGAGCTGCGCGCGCTGGTTGACCGGGGTGGACCCGGGCTGCCCGGCGTACAGACTCCACTGGCTCTGGTTGTTGCAGTTGGGAAGACCGCGATAGCGCGCCAGGTACCAGTTGTCCGACAAGGTCTGGATGTTGGCGCCTTCGATGCTGATCTCGACCGCACCCTGTGCGCTGCTGGTCGGGAACTGGATCCAGCCGTTGAGCTGGCCGGTTTCCGGATTCGGCACCGGCGTGGGAGGTGTGCCGTCGATGTCCGGATGGAAATACCACTCGAACTCAAGCGCGTCCGGATTGCCGCCGAAATCACCGCTGTGGCGCAACACCAGTTGCTCATCGAAGATGTTGTCCGGCGAGATGACGTTGACCTGACCCTGATAGGGCTTGATCAGCGTCGCCGTCGCCGGCGGTGGCGGCGACACCAGGCAGCCGATCTGAATCACTTCCAGACTCACCGGCAGCGGATTGAGCGAGGCGTCGTTGTTGAAGGCGATCGTCATGTAGCCGCTGCCCTGCGACAGACCCGCGGTCAGCGCTGCCGACAGGCCCACCGCCTGGAACGGTTCCAGCAGGCCGTCGTTGTTCACGTCCTGATAGCCAATCAGAACATCGTCCTCGGTGACTGTCCGGGTCAGCTCACAGATGCGCTGACGCTGATCATTGATGCGTGACTGCAGACAGATGCGGCTGACGCCCTGCGGATTGCGCGTCTTGCGGAACAGCGCTTCGACCGCCTGGTCCCAACTGCAGTTCGCGGTAAGCGTGGCGCACTTGCCGGTGAAGGTAACCTCTTCGCTGCCGTCGCCGCCGTCGATGCGCTTGAGTACGATGCGGTCGCGCTTGGACATCGTGTTGAGCAGCAGGAACGGTTCGCCCGCGCCGCTTTCATCGAACACGCCACCGAAGCTCAACTGTTTGCCCTGGTTGCTGTAGGAGATGCGCTGTCGCACTGTCGCCGGCAGCTTCAGGGTGCCGTCGGTCGAACCGAGGATAGCGGTACTGCCGTCGGTCTGGAATTCGGTCGCGATGGTTTCGGGCACGATGCGGAGAAACACGGCACGCGAGTTCAACGGATCGATCAACTGCGCCAGCGTGTCGGACGGCAACGGGTCCGGCGAGGTGTCCTGAATATCGTCGTAAACCACCTGCACGGCGGCCTGATTGATGATGTCGGGCAGGCCGCGCTTCGGCGTGAGCAGCGTCTCACCGCTCACCAGCAACGGAGATTCATCCGGCCAAGCGATGTCGTACCCGACCTCGATCGGATCCAGTGGCGAGGCCGTGCCGCCACTGCTGGCCGGCAATCGCGCCAGCCACGGAACGCAGGTGCCTGCGCTCACTTCACTGAGATTGTTGTTGTCCAGATCGCTGAAGAAGCCGGGCTGCGCCGGGTAGTAATACAGCACCGACCCGCTGCCGGCCGACTTGGCCCAGAGCTGGTTCTTGTAGTCCTGGAAGAACGGCGGCGGCGGCTGCTCGCCCAGCGCCTGGCCCACCACGAAAGTTTCGCCGCAACCGGGCAGCAGACGCACCGGATACGGAGGCGACACCGTCGTGCCGGCGGTGCCGGTGTAGCGGAACTGGTTGAACCCCGCGCCCGTCGCCAACACTCGATAGACGCGGAACTTCCACTCCTGCAACGGGGTGTTGAAATACTTCACTAACACATAGGGATCGGACGCCGCGGCCTGGTCGTTGTCGAGACCGCTGCCGAAGTCCGAGCGCAGTGCGAACACCGCTTCCAGTCCGGTGCCTGTCGAAGAAGGCGCCGTAAACGCATGCTCGTCGTTGGGGTTGAAGCCGGGCTGGGCGAAATCGTTCTGGATGTAGATGCGCGACGACGGAAACGCGGTTGGCGTTAACGGCTGCTGACCTAGCACTTCACCGCCCCGTTCGCTCGCGATGATGATGCGATCCGGATCGAACGGCCAGAACGGCTGGTAGCGCACCGCTTTTTC
>JAYSZM010000144.1:0-3098 GCA_043738015.1 Lysobacterales bacterium | reverse complement strand
ATTCGTCGGCGGACGCCGAATCCGGCTCGTCAAACAATTGCTTGTAGCGCGCCAGCGCGGCGTCCACTTCCGCGAGTGGCGCTGGGTCTGACGGAAGTTCCAGCAGAGCTTGACTGGCGCCGATCAACTGCGCAAGCAGTGGATGCAGGGCCGAATCCGGCTCCGCGTCGAGTCGACAATTGGCGAACATGAAGTTGACGGCGGCGCGAATCGCTTCCGCATGTACTGTCACGCGCTTTGCGGCGAGATGTCCGTGTTCGAGCGGTCCCAGTGCCTGGCGTTCCTTGCCGATGCGGGCCATGCCCTCGCGCAGGGGCGCATCGGCCATCCAACGCTGCCCGGCGGCAGCTGGTTCCGCGACGGTCGCGCTATGGATGGGATGTGCAGGTACAGCGTGTTCTGGGTGTTCTGGGTTTTCTGCCTGTTCTGCCTGCAGCGAGAGGCTGACGGTCAGGATCAGACCTGCACTCAATATGGTTTTCAACGGGTCTCTCCTCAGCGAAAATCTGCCGGCGCCTGCGAATTGCCGAGAACCAGAATGTTAGGGTAACGGACTCTGCACGCGCCTGATCCAGATCAAGGACGAATCCGCTGGCAGCGGCGAGCATGTCGATCCGCGCAGAGTTCTGGAGGTCCCATGCAACTGGTCTGTCCCGCTGGCAACCTTCCAGCTCTGATGGCCGCGGTCGACAATGGCGCCAATGCGGTCTACGCCGGGTTCCGCGACCAGACCAATGCCCGCGCCTTTCCCGGTTTGAATTTCTCCGAAGCAGACCTGCGACGGGGCATCGATTACGCGCATGCGCGCGGCTGCTGCGTTTACCTCGCCTTGAATACGTTCCCGGAAAGTGTGCGACTGCGAGAATGGGAGTCGGCCGTGGACCGCGCTCAGGCCCTCGGCGTCGATGCAATCATCGCAGCAGACATGGGCGTGCTCGATTACGCCGTCCGTCGCCATCCACAGTTGCCGCGCCACCTGTCGGTCCAGGGTTCGGCGACTACTCAGGCCGCGCTTCGCTACTACCACGAGCGTTTCGGCATTGCCCGAGCGGTGTTGCCGCGGGTGCTGTCGGTGCAGCAGGTTGAGCGCCTGTGCGCGGTTTCGCCTGTGCCGGTGGAAGTTTTTGCCTTCGGCAGCCTGTGCATCATGGTCGAAGGCCGCTGCCAACTATCGAGCTATGTCACCGGCGCGTCGCCCAACCGGCATGGCGTCTGCTCGCCGGCACGCTTCGTGCGCTGGGACGAGCAATCTGGCGGCGCGCGCACGGTACGCCTCAACGGTGTGCTGATGGATCGATACCTGCAAGGCGAGGCCGCTGGATATCCGACGGTGTGCAAGGGGCGGTTCGATGTCGCCGGCGAGGTGTTCCATGCGCTGGAGGAACCGACCAGCCTGAACACGCTGGAATTGTTGCCACGGCTGCGTCAGGCCGGCGTGGTTGCGCTCAAGATCGAGGGGCGCCAGCGTGGGGTCGCCTACGTTGCGACCGTCGCCCGGGTCTGGCGACAGGCGATCGATGCGACGGCGCGCCCGACAGACGCCTGGGCGCCGCGCCCGGAATGGCAGAGCGCGCTGGCGGCGAATGCCGAAGGCCAACAGACTACGCTCGGCGCCTATCACCGCGCCTGGCACTGATGATGAAACTCAGCCTCGGTCCCTTGCAGTATTTCTGGCCGCGTGAGGTCACACTCGCATTCTATCGCGAGGCCGCCGGTTGGCCGGTGGATATCATCTACCTCGGCGAGACCGTGTGCAGCAAGCGCCGTGAGCTCGGCACCCGCGACTGGATCGCGCTGGCGCATGAACTCGCCGCAAGCGGAAAGCAGATCGTGCTGTCGAGCCTCGCGTTGCTGGAGGCCGAGTCCGAACTCGGTGCATTGCGGCGACTGGTGGGGAACGGGCGTTTCCTCCTCGAGGCCAATGATATGTCGGCGGTGCAGCTCTGCCGCGAGCGCGGCCTGCCCTTCGTCGGCGGTCCGACCCTCAACGTCTACAATCACCAGGTGTTGCGCCTGTTGCTTGAGGATGGGCTTTGTCGCCTCGTGCTGGGTGTCGAGCAGAGTCGCGATCTTGTGCTGGCATTGCGCGAACAGGCGCAGGCCCAAGGAATTTCCATGCCCGAGCTTGAGATCACCGCATGGGGCCGACTGCCGCTGGCCTACTCGGCACGCTGCTTCACCGCGCGGGCGCTCGACGTCGCCAAGGACCAATGCGGATTTCGCTGCAACGAGCACCCCGCCGGCCTACCTCTGGCCACGCGCGAAGGGCAGCCGTTCCTGGTGATCAATGGTGTCCAGGTGCTTGGACATGAGATCGTCGATCTTGGACCCGATCTACCCGAAGCGCGCGCGGCTGGCATCGCGCTGCTGCGCTTGTCTCCACAGATCGATGGCATGGCGGACGTCGTCGCCCATTTTCGGCAAGCAGCTGACAGTGCCTGCGCACCTTCGCTTCTGGGTGCCAGGAATGGTTACTGGCATGGCGAGCCGGGAATGTCGAACCTCGCGGCAACGGGAGCAGGCCCATGACTGAAACGAGCAGACTGCGTGCCAGCGCCATAGCGGCGGCTCAGCAGGCCTATGCACCCTACTCTGGCCTGAGTGTTGGTGCGGCCGTCTGTTCCGTGCAAGGGGGCGTGTATCTGGGCTGCAATGTCGAAAATGGCGCGCTGCCCATCGGAGGTTGCGCCGAGCGGGCGGCGATTGCCGCCGCAGTGATGGCCGAGGGCCGCGACTTCACGCTGGCGGCGATTGCCGTGGCCGCATTTTCGCGCACTGGCACCGCCCTGCCCGTCGCACCCTGTGGCGCCTGCCGCCAGGCCCTGATCGAGTTCGGCAGCGACGCACGAGTCGAGTTTCTCGGAGCTGATGGCGCCTGGATCACGACCACGTCAGGCGACCTGCTTCCGCATCGATTCGTATTGCCGCCGACCTAGTGTGGTGTTGCACACTATGCGACACATAAAATCGCGTCTTCGCCCCTGTGCCGTCGTTGCGCGTCTTGCCAAGGCCACCAGCCTTGGCGGCGATACGCGCCTCGCCACAGGGCCGAATCCATCGATTTTATTTGTGCCGACAAGTGCGCAACACCACACTAG
>JAYSZM010000143.1:0-39189 GCA_043738015.1 Lysobacterales bacterium | reverse complement strand
CGGCAGCTGTACAAGTGTGGACGTGGGCGCCAAGATTGGACTGTACTGTCCAGTCCATTAAAGGCCCACGAATGCCCTACAACGCGCGCAATCCACGCACCCTCAGCATCATCGAAGCCGCCTCGCACCTGTTCATCGAACACGGGTACCAAGTCAATATGGCCGAAGTGGCGCGGCGCGCTGGCGTTGCCAAGCAGACGGTCTACACCCACTTCGGTACCAAGGATCGGCTGTTCGAAGCGGCCATCATCCATCTCATCCAGCCGCTGCGCCAATTGCTTGAAGTCAATGACCGCGGCATTCGTGAAAGCCTGATCGAATACGGTCGGCATCATCTTGAGCGTTGGCTGGATACGCGTACGGCCGGACTCTCGCGTCGCCTGATTGCTGAAGCCGCGCGCTTTCCGCAGGCGGCGCACTCGCTCTACAACAACAGCATGCACGCAGTCAGCGAGCGGCTTGCCGAGCGCATCGCCACCGCCGACCGGCGCGGTGAGATTGCTGTTCAGGACAGCCGCGTCGCGGCGGAACTGCTGCTCGGCATGTTGTTTGGTGTTGAGGGGGACCGGCGCCGGCTCGGGCTGTCGCTGCGCGATACCGACGCCCGCGAGCGCTGGGTCGAGATTGCCGTTGATACCTTTCTGCGTGCCTATGCCGTTCCGAGCAGCGCTTTGCCCCCGGCAGGCCGCCAATCATAGCGTGCCGGTTGCGCTTTCGGCCGGTCCTGATGACTTCGATCGCCTTCATCCTGGGTGTGCTGCCCTTGGTGATTGCCAGCGGCGCCGGTGCCAATAGCCGCAAGGCGATCGGTTCGGGCGTGATGGGCGGCATGATCGGCGCGACTGTGCTTGGCGTCCTGCTGGTGCCGGTGTTCTATGTGGTGATGCGACGACTGCTGGGCGAGCGGATCGGCGAAGGTGAGCCAACTCCGGAAAGCGCGCTCGAAGTGTGAGGGCCGCTAGCCGGCCCGCGCATCACACCGCAGCCAGTTTGATCGGTGGCTCGGTATTGCTGGTTTCCTGCTGGGCGAAGGGCAGGGCACGTTCAAGGCCAACCTGGGGCTCGCCGACGAAATAGCCCTGCAGATAGTCGACCTGGCATTCGCGCAGCAGGGGTAGGATCTGCGGACGGTCGACAAACTCGGCGATGGTGCGCTTGCCGACCGAATGCGCGATGCCGGTGATCGCCTTGACGACAGCCTGATCGATCTTGTCTTCGAGCAGTCCCTGGATGAACGAGCCATCGATCTTGAGATAATCGACGTCCAGGTGCTTGAGGTGGCTGAAGGTCGAGAAGCCGACGCCAAAATCATCCAACGCAAACTGGCAGCCCAAGGCGCGCAGATGACCGATCAATGCGCGCGCCGCTTCCAGATTGCTGACTGCGCGTGACTCGGTGATTTCGAATACCACCTGGCGCGCATCAACATCGAACTCGACCAGCTTGTCGGTGACAAAGCCGGCAGTCGCCGGATTGATCAGGGATTGCGCCGACAGGTTGATCGACAGCCGCACGCGGCGGCCCTGACGACCAATTTCGCGCAGCGCCTTGAAGGCGTTATGGATCACCCAGCGGTCGATTTCCTGCATCATGCCGAAGCGTTCGGCGGTCGGCAGGAAGGCGTCGGGAGCAAGCAACTGGCCGTGGCTGTCGCGCAGACGCAGCAGTACTTCGAAGTAGGGCTCCAGGCGTTGGCCAGCGACCGGTTGGTGGGCAAAATCGCTGAGCGGCACAATGGGCTGGTAGCTCAAGACGAAGCCATCGCTGCGAATGGCTTCTTCGAGGCGGGACGACCAGCCGAGTTCCTTGTCCATCGCCGCGCGCTCGTCGGACTCGGGCGAGAACACATGGGTCTGGTTGCGGCCGCCATTTTTCGCGATATAGCAGGCGATGTCGGCGTTCGCCATCGCCTCGGCCGGTGATTCGGTCAGGCGGTCCATGCGCGCAACGCCGATCGAGACGGTGATCCGGTAGCTCTTGCCGGCGTAGACAAAACTGGTCGCGGTCAGTGCACGACGGAACTCGTCGGCGATCGAATCGATATCCGAACTGGTGACATTGCGCAGAATGATGGCGTACTCGTCGCCGCCCATGCGGGCGAGGTGATCGGATTGGCGTAGCCGCGATTTCAGCCGCGCACTGACTTCGATCAGCAACTGATCACCGGCGCTATGGCCGGCGGTATCGTTGATATACTTGAAGCGGTCGACGTCGATGAACAGCAGCAGCGAGGTCTGATCGGTACGCTTGAGCCGCGTCACTTCCTGCTCAAGCTGGCTCTCGAAGAACGAGCGATTGTTGAGCTTGGTCAGCGAATCGTGGCTGGCCTGCCAGCGCAGTTCCTCCTCAAGCACGCGACGCGCCGAGACATCGCGGAACGCGATCACCGAGCCTTGTCGCACACCATCCACATTCATCGGGAATACCGTGCACTCGACCGGTATCGGGCGCCGGGCGGCGGTGATGAACAGGGTCTGCCAGTTCGGAACCTGCGAGCCATTCTGATAGCACTGCGAGAGGAAGCAGGCGGCACGCGGCATTGGCGCGCCGTTCTCGAAGGCGTGGTGGAATTTCTCGTACGCCGAGGAACCGACCAGATCGGGGGGCGAGGCATAGCCGAGCAGATCGACGGCCGCGGGATTGACGAACTGGATGATGCCGGCGCGATCGACTCCGTAGACGCCGTCGCCCACCGAAGCGAGGATGCCTTCGAGCCGGCGCCGCTCGGCATCGACCGCCTTGCGGTCAATCACCATGCGCGCCAGCGAGTGCAGTCGGGCAAGGAACAATTCCTTCGACTCGCTCTTGAACATGCACTCAATCGCGCCCGAAGCCAACGAGTCATTGATGACCTGGTCCGAGTAGGTTCCGGTAATTACGGCGCAGATCGTGCTGCGCAGGGCAGGCGTGGACTTGATGGTGCGGATCAGTTCGGGCCCGTTCTCGTTGGGCATGAAGTAGTCGGTGACGACGATGTCGAAACTGAGCTCGACGATTTTTTTGCGGGCTTCCTCGACGCTGCTGGCGATTTCGACGAGATAGCCCTGTTTACTGAGCAATTTCTGGAAGGCAAGGCGCACTGTGGCCGAGTCGTCGACGAGCAATACGCGCAGCCCGGTGGGGTCGGTGCCATCGCTATCGTGCGATATGTGCCGGCTGGGTCGGAGCAGCTTGTTCAGCGCCTCCCCAGCCTCGTTGTAGTCGCCCCAGTTGAGCAGAGCGACGCGCGGTCGCTTCATCATCCAATTGACCGCGCCGGGACTATTGGAATCGGCCAGCACCAGGACCGGCAGATGCTCGTACGCGTCGCGCGTGAGCATGTCGAAAATTTCGTCGGCCTTGGGTTCGCCGTAGTCGGGCCAGCCGACCGCCACCGCGCCAATTTCACTGGACGAGCGCGGCATGCGCTCAAGAAAGGCGTGTACTTCTTCGAAACTGCTCAGCGCATGCACGCTGAATCCCGCACCCGACAACACTGCCGAGATGGCGCGGCGGCGTGTCGTGGACGATTCGGCGAGCAGAACACTGGTCATCGCGATTCCCCTTCGCTAGGGAGATGAGACTAGCGCTGGGTCGGGGCGGTGCCAACTGGCATTCCTGGAACTGCCGCATTGGTTGATGTGTTTGTTCATCAAGGCATGCGGATCCGATGAGGTCGGTTTCGGGCCGCTCTAGACAGGACTTGGGGTTCGACCCAGTCGATAAGTGTGCACGGGGAGCCGGGGCCGGCGCGTTCCGGACACTCGTGTTCAAACCTGGAAAATGCTGTTCGAATCCGGACAGACAGCTTCGCCGTCTTCCTGTCAGCCCGAAAATATATTTATATATCATATGCATGCGAGGCTTCCCCGGTTGGCACGGCGATTGCGTCTACTGGACTATGGACATTGCCCGCCCCGACTTGATTGCAAGGAAACGCCAGCGTCAGCGCTGGATCATCGCCGCTGCCGTGGCAGTCGTTGCCCTGCTACTGGGTCTGGCCTGGAGGCTGCCGCCGGCCGCGCCGACGGTGGAAAAGGCCACACTTTGGACCGACACGGTAAAACGTGGAGAAATGAAACGCGAAGTGCGCGGCCCCGGCGTCCTTGTGCCCAAGGAGGTGCGCTGGATCGCCGCCGAAACTACCGCCCGCGTGGAGCGGATCGTCGTCAAGCCTGGCGCCGCGGTGACCCCCGACAGCGTGATCCTCGAACTCAGCAATCCCGAGGTGATGGATGGCGTGCTCGGTGCCCGCGCAGCGTTGACCGCTGCCGAGGCGGATTACGCCGCACGCCGCATGACGCTGGAGAGCCAGCAGCTGGACCAGAAGGCGACGACCGCCAGCATCGAGGGCGACTACGAGGCGGCGCGCCTGCAGGCTGAGGCCGAGGCCGATCTCAACAAGAAGGGCATCATCTCGGACATCAATTATCGGCGCACGCAACTCACCGCCGACAGCCTGAAGATTCGCATCGACATTGAGAAGGAACGCGCGACAAAATTTTCCAGCACGATGCAGGCGCAACTGGCCGCTGATCGGGCCCGCATCGAACAGTTGCAGAACACCGCCGCCCTGCGCCAGCGGCAGGCTGATGCTTTGCAGGTGCGCGCCGGCATCGCGGGCATCCTCCAGCAGGTGCCGGTGCAGGAAGGCGCCCAGGTTCTGGCCGGGGCCAATCTCGCCCGGGTTGCGGTGCCCGGTGTGCTGATGGCCGAACTGCGGATCGCGGAAACCCAAGCGAAAGACATCGCACTCGGTCTCAAGGTCGCAGTCGACACGCGCAATGGCATTGTCGAAGGTACCGTCAGTCGTATCGACCCTGCCGTAGTCGCCGGCAATGTGCAGGTCGATGTCGATCTGATCGGCGCGCTGCCCGAGGGCGCGCGTCCCGATCTCTCTGTCGATGGCACCATCGAGATCGAGCGTTTGGCCGACGTCCTTTATGTCGGCCGTCCCGCCTACGGTCAGGCCGGCGCCGATACGACCCTGTTCCGGATCCAAGCGGGTGGCGACCTGGCGTTGCGGGTGCCGGTGCGTCTGGGCCGCGCGTCGGTCAACCAGATTGAAATCGTGCAGGGTCTGAAAGCAGGAGACCAGATCATTCTTTCGGACACATCGCAGTGGGACCGCCACGACCGGCTCAAGATCGACTGATTCCGATCAAGCCACCCATACGGTATTTGCCATGAACAACACGGAACCACAAGGAAATCCAGCCATGACCAGCAACGCCCTGATCACGATGCGCGACATCAAAAAGGTCTTCTACACCGACGAAGTGGAGACCCATGCGCTGTCCGGAATCCATGTCGACATCTGCAAAGGCGAGTACGTGGCGATCTCCGGTCCCTCCGGTTGTGGCAAGTCGACACTGTTGTCGATCCTTGGTCTGCTCGATTCGCCCACCGGCGGCGAATATGTGCTGAATGGCACACCGGTGCAGAGCCTGGACGCCAATCAGCGCGCGCGTATCCGCAATCGCGAGATCGGTTTCATCTTCCAGGCGTTCAATCTGATCGGTGACCTCAGCGTGTTCGAGAACGTCGAACTGCCGCTGACCTATCGCGACAGCATGAGCAAGTCCGAGCGCCGCGATCGCGCCATGGAGGCGCTGGAGCGGGTTGGCATGGCACACCGCGTCAAACACTTCCCCGGACAGCTGTCTGGCGGTCAGCAGCAGCGCGTCGCGGTCGCGCGCGCCCTGGTCGGCAAGCCCTCGATTCTGCTTGCCGATGAGCCGACTGGAAACCTGGACTCAAAGAATGGTGAAGCCGTCATGACCCTGCTCGACGAACTGCACAAGAGCGGCTCGACCATTTGCATGGTGACTCATGACATGCGCTACGCCGAGTTTGCCGCGCGCAAGATCTTCATGTTTGACGGCCGCGTGGTGGATGAGGAGACCATGCATCGACTGCGCACCGAAGAAGATCAACGTCTGCGGCAGAGTCTGGCTATTGCCTGAGCACCTGGAGAACATCCCGATGAAATCCTTGCTTATTGGATTCCGCCATGAATTCAAACACTCGGTTCGGCAGCTGCGTCGCCGGTTTGGCTATGCGCTGCTCACCATCTCGGTGCTGGCCTGCGGGCTAGGCGCCACCATGTTCGTGTTGGTGGCGATCAACTCGCTGATCCTGCGCCCGCTGCCGTTTCCCGATGCCGAGCGCATCGTCAGCATCGGTGATCACAGCCCGGAAAATCCCGGTCGTCTCAACGGGCTGCCCTCGCAGGATTTTCTGGATCTGCGCAAGGAACTACAGAGTTTCGAGTATCTCGCCGCCTATTACGAGGCAACCATCAACCTGGCCGACGACAGCGAGGCACAACGCTACGACGGAGTCTTCGTCGCTGGGGCATTGTTTGAGATGCTCGGGGAGAAGGCCCTGCTCGGTCGTCCGCTCAGCGCTGCCGATGACCAACCGGGCGCGGTGCCGCTGGTCGTGATCAGTGAAACCGTATGGCGCGACCGCTTTGCTGCCGATCCCGATATCATCGGTCGCTCGCTGCGCATGAATGGTCTAACGGCGACTGTCGTCGGCGTGATGCCTAGCCCGTTTGCCTTCCCGCGCCAGTCCCAGGTCTGGGCTACCGCGCGCTTTGTCGATGGTACCCATGAAGACAAACAATTCTGGGGGCAGATCGTCGGCTTGCTGAAGCCCCAGGTGAGCGCGGACTCGGCGGCGGCCGAGTTGATCAGTGTTTACGGACGACTGAAGTCGCAGCGCATGGATCTGCGTCGCAACCTCAATGGCGGCCTTATGCCGATGGGCAAGGCCTTCATCAATTCCAATACGCGTGCCGTGCTGTTTGTCATGTTGATCACCGCGTTCTCGGTGCTGCTGTTGGCCTGCGCGAACGTCGCCAATTTGCAATTGGGCAGTCTGGCCGCACGTAGCCGCGAGTTTGCGGTTCGCGCAGCCATCGGCGCCGGCCGCGGACGGATCATTGTCGGCGTGCTTTGCGAGTCGCTGATTCTGGCCGTGATCGCGACCCTCGTGGCGTTGGCAATCGCCGACGCTGCTGGAGCCTGGACGGGTGCGTACTTCGCGCGCGCCGAAGATTCGCCCGGCTACTGGTTTACGTTTCGCGTCGACGCGCGCGTTGCCATGATGGGCGCTGCAATTGCCTTGTTGACCACCCTGCTGGCCGGTCTGATTCCTGCGCTGCGCGCCAGCGGTCTGGCGCTGACCCGGGCGCTCAACGATTCCGGCCAAAGCGGCGAGGGAAAATTCTCCCGTGTTGGACGCGGACTGATCATTGGGCAAATTGCCTTGTCCTGTCTGCTATTGATCGGTGCCGGCATGACCTGGCGTGGGCTGCAGCTACGATCCAGCTTTGATCTCGGAATCGATGCCGCGCCGTCCAGTTTGATGACAGCCCGCGTTGCGATTTTCAACGAACAGTATCCACTTCCCGCGGACCAGGAGCGGTTCTTTGCCGCGGTGACCGAGAAGCTGCGCGCCGACACCAATGTGGTCGCGGCCACCGTAGCTGAGGCGCTGCCGGGCTCGACCGCAGGTGGCGATGATGTAATGGTGGAAGGCCAGGCAGATCCGGAGGCAACACTCGAGGTCTTCAAGAGTTCGGTCGACGACCACTTCGCGCTGACCTACGGGATCCCTCTGCTGGCCGGTCGCTTCTTCGACAGTCGTGATCAGGAGGCGAGTCTGCCGGTGGCCGTTGTAGATCAGCGTTTCGTCGATCACTACTGGCCCGGACAGGATCCGCTCAACCGGCGCATCAAGCTCGATCCCGAAGATCCGACCTCGGCCTGGGTGACCATCATTGGCGTGGTCCGCCCTCTGCAATTGGAGGACGTGGATGACGATCCTCAGCCGACCGTCCTGCTGCCGATGCGACAGTCCCCCGTGCGCTTCGCCAGCCTGGCGGTGCGTACGGTTGGCCCGCCGACCGCGTTCGCTCCGCGCATTGCCGAAATCGTCCGCGAGGTCAACGCCGATACACCGATCTACTGGGTACGGACGCTGGAACAGGTGCTGCGTCTTGATGGGGCCGGTGATCGCTTCCTCGCTCTGGTGTTTGGCGTCTTTGGCATGGTCGGACTACTGCTCTCGTCCGCGGGGCTGTATGGCGTTCTGGCACAGTCGGTGACTCGACGTACCCGCGAAATCGGTGTGCGGCGCGCGATCGGAGCCGAAGCCGGTCAAGTCGCGCGACATGTTGCAGCAGGCGCAGCACGACTGGTGATCGTTGGCATGGTGGTCGGCCTGGGCCTGGGCGTTCCCTGGGCCAAGATGCTGAGCTCCAACGCCCTGCGCATGCCTGCTTTTGATCCCCTGGTCTTTACCCTGGTCGCGATCAGCATCCTTGCCTCGGCCTCGATCGCCGTACTGGTACCCGCACGACGCGCCATCCGTATCGATCCGATGCAGGCCCTGCGCTACGAATGAGTATCGGGACCCGCAGGGACGCGGGTCTTCCTTTCTACTTCGCTACCCCAGGAGGCTCGACTCATGCGCCATTTCTTCTCCGATCTGATGCACGCAGCGCGCCAGTGGCGCGCCCGGCCGGGACTATGGCTCGCCATCGTGGTGACCTTGGCGCTAGGCATTGGCGCCAATACCGCTGTGTTCAGTGTGATCAACGGCGTGCTGTTGCGACCGCTGCCATTTGCGGACGCGGATCGGCTGGTGATGGTCTACAACACGTACCCCAAGAATGATCTTGCCTTCGCTGGTACTTCGATCCCTGACTATCTTGATCGCAAGACAGGCGCGCCATCGTTCGAGGATCTGGCGATGTTCAACCAGATCAGTCTCAATCTGACCCTCGGGCAGACTCCTGAGCAGCTCAGCGCAGCGCGCGTCACCCCATCGTTCTTCAGCGTTCTGCAGTCGGGCGCTGCCATCGGCCGCGTGCTCGATGAAGCGGATGCCGAGGAAGGCGCCGCACCGGTGGCGGTGCTCAGTCATGGTTTGTGGCAGCGGCTGTACGGAGCCGACCGCACCATCATCGGGCGCGAACTGGTGCTCAGCGGGCGCAACTATCAGATCATCGGTGTGATGCCTGAGGATTTCGCGTTCCCCGACCGTCAGCGCGATCTGTTTGTTCCGTTCGCCTTCAACGCTGAGCAGCGCGGTGACCAGGAACGCGGCAATGAATACTCGATGTCGATTGGTCGCCTCAAGCCGGACGCAAGCATCGCTGGTGCAAATGCGGAGATGGACCTGCTGGTGCAACGACTCGGTGCCAGACTTCCCGACTATCAGACGTTCATTGCATCTTCCGGCTTCACCGGTCGCGCCGAATATCTGCAGAAATTCTTCGTTGGCGACCTGAGTGGCCTGCTCGGCCTTCTGCAGGCAGCAACCCTGTTCGTACTGTTGATCGCGGCTGCAAACGTCGCCAATCTGCTCTTGGCGCAGGGGCTGGCGCGGCGCCGCGAATTTTCCGTGCGGGCGGCGATGGGTGCCGGTCGGGCGCAGTTGTTCCGCCAGGTCGTCGCCGAGTCCCTGCTGGCCACAGTCGTCGGCGCTGGCCTCGGTCTGCTGGTGGCTCAGGGCTGTCTGGCCTTGATGGGCGGGCAGTTGCTGCAACGTATGGGCGGCTCGCTGTTCACCAGCTCGATCGATGGCACCGTCCTCGCATTTACGCTGGTGGTATCGGTCCTGGTGGCCCTGCTGATCTCGATCCTGCCGGTGATGGTCGTAGCTGGACCTTCCCTGGTGGAAGGACTCAAGGACGGCGGGCATGGCACGACGAGCAGCCGGCTCACCCGGATCAGTCGCAGTGGGCTGGTGGTTGTCCAGTTGGCGCTGTCGGTGACCTTGCTGATTGGCGCAGGCTTGATGCTGCGCAGCTTTGATCGACTCAGCTCGGTGGGGCCAGGATTCGAGCCGGGTGACCTGTATTCGGCCGCGTATGCGCTCAACGGTGAACAGTACGCAGAGGCCTCGGCGCGATCCCGGTTCATCGAGAACGCGCTCGGCGGAATCCGTGAAATTCCCGGTGTCAGCGCGGCAGGAATGATCTCGGGGCTTCCGTTCTCGCCAATGGCCAACAGCTCGGGGACGTTCGGCATTCGTGGCGAAGTCTATGATGCGACGCATGTGCCGCCGCACGCCTTCCAACGTATTGTCGACGAGGGATTTTTTCCCGCGAGCGCGGTGCCGCTTTTGCTTGGTCGCAACTTCAATGCGGCCGACCATGCGGATGCCAACCGGGTGGTAATCATCGACAAGCTGCTCGCCGACAAGCATTTTGCTGGGAAAAATCCGATCGGCCAGCAGTTGAGTCGTGGCGACAATGACGAGAACACCCAATGGATGACCGTCGTTGGTGTAGTCGGAACCGTCAAGGCCAGCGAACTCGGCGCCGAGGTGCGCAAGGAGACCATGTATGTGCCGATGCGGCAGACTTCAGTACCGGTCGGTGCGCTGGTGGTACGCGCGAAGATGCCGCGCGAGGTGCTGACGACCAGGATCCGTGCGGTGATGAAGCGCGTCGACCCTGGCCAACCGATCTTCGACATCCAAACCATGCAGGAGCGCATCGACGCCTCGCTCGGTCCTCAGCGCGCCCCGATGCAGCTTCTGCTCGTGTTCGCCTGCGTGGCCCTGGTCCTTGCGGCAATCGGCATCTACGCAGTATTGGCATTTCTGGTCGGTCAGCGCGCCAGTGAAATCGGTGTGCGGATGGCGATCGGTGCCGGCCGCGGAGATATTCTGAAACTGGTGATGGGCCAGAGCGCGGCCCTGGTCGGATTGGGCCTCGGCATCGGGGTGGCGGCGGCACTGCTGTTCGGTCGCGTGCTCGGTGCGCAGCTGTACGGCATCAGTGCCTACGACCCGTTGACCTATATCGTGGTCGTAGTCCTGCTCGCCCTGGTCGCTACCGTTGCCAGCCTGGTGCCAGCGCGGCGCGCGAGCACCATGGATCCACTGCGCGCGCTGCGTCAGGAATGAGTGCCGCTGTGACGATGAAGCGCGAGAACGCTTGTGCTCGGGGAATCGCCGTCCTGATCCCGGCGCGATCGGGGCAGGGCTGCTCATGTTGATCAGCCTGCGCAAGCTCGAGCGCAGCTACCCGCTCGGCACGGGGCGAGCCTGGGTGCTGCGCAATATCGATCTGGATGTTGCCGCCGGTGAATTCATCAGTGTGACCGGGCCTTCCGGCTCCGGAAAATCCAGTCTCTTGAACGTACTGGGACTGCTGGATTCAGGCTGGGAGGGCGAGTACTTTCTGGATGGACATCCCGTGCACAGCGCGAGTCCGGCACAACGCCAGCGCCTGCAGCGCGCGTCTATCGGCTTCATCTTCCAGCAGTACCAGCTGATTGCCGATCTTACGGTCGCCGAGAATCTTGAGCTGCCGCTCAATTATCGTGATACGCCGAGCGCTCAGCGACGCGCTCGGGTTGCCGAGATGCTGGATCGATTCCAGATCGTGGCCAAGCGCGATCTTTTCCCGTCGCAGTTGTCGGGGGGCCAACAGCAACTGGTCGCGGTGGCGCGTGCCCTGATTACCCGGCCCAGTGTGATCCTCGCTGACGAGCCGACCGGCGCCCTGCATTCCGAGCAGGGTCAGATGGTCATGCAGACCCTCAAGCAGCTGAACGCCGAGGGCACGACGATCATCCAGGTCACCCACAACAAGGAATATGCTGCGCTCGGCAGCCGCCGTCTCGATCTGTTTGATGGCTGGTTGAAAACCCGATGATTGAGCCCTCGCGTCCGATTGCGCCAGAATCACCCACATGAGCACGCTTCCCATCCTGATCGCCGACGACCAACCCGATGTTGCCGAGGCACTGCGCCTGCTGCTCAAGTCGGAATCTCTCAGTTGCAAAGTCGTGCACGATCCCGCTGCAGCAATCGAGGCTGTCCGGCGCCAGCATTTTGCCTGCGCCCTGCTCGATCTGAACTACAGCCGCGACACCACGTCGGGTGCCGAGGGGCTGGCCCTGATCGCCGAGATGCGACGAGTGGATGCGCATGTGCCGATCGTGGCGATGACGGCCTGGGGCACGATCGAGTTGGCGGTGAAAGCCCTGCAGGCCGGTGCCGGCGACTTTGTCGAGAAGCCCTGGGAAAATCAGCGTCTGCTCAGCGTACTGCGCAACCAGATCGCGCTCGGCGATGCCGCACGCGTGGTCGAGCGGCTTGATGCCGAAAATGCCTTGCTACGTGTGGGCGAGGGCGGCAGCGCCTTCATCGCGGAATCTCCGTCCATGCGTCGCGTCCAGGATCTGATCCGGCGGATTGCGCCCTCGGATGCCAATGTGCTGATCCTCGGCGACAACGGCACCGGCAAAGGCGTAGTGGCGCAACGCATCCACGAAGCCTCGCGACGCAGCAAAGGTGCCCTGATCAAGGTCAATATGGGCGGGATTCCCGAGCAGCTTTTTGAAAGCGAGATGTTTGGACATATCAAGGGTGCGTTTACCGATGCCAAGAACGATCGGATTGGCCGTTTTGAACTGGCCGATGGCGGCAGCTTGTTCCTGGATGAGATCGGCAATATCCCGATCCCCCAGCAACCCAAGCTGCTGCGCGTGCTGGAGGACGGAGAGCTGGAACGGGTTGGATCGTCGCGGACCACGCGCGTGAATGTGCGGCTGATTTCTGCGACCAATGCCGATCTTGGCCGCGAAGTGGCGGCAGGACGTTTCCGCAAGGATCTGATGTTCCGGCTCAATACGGTCGAGATCCAGCTGCCGCCCTTGCGTGAGCGCAGCGAGGATATGCCCCTGTTGGCTGCGCACTTTCTACAGGTTTTCAGCGCACGCTATCAGCGCGAAGGCATGCGCATCGCGCCCTCGGCGCAACGTCAGCTGCAGGCTTACGCCTGGCCCGGCAATGTGCGCGAGTTCGGTCACGTCATTGAACGTGCCGTGCTGATGGCGGCGACGAGCCTGATCGACGAGTTCAGTCTAAGCAAATCTTCGCCAGCGGCTCGATCGTACGCGCCGGAACCGGCCAACACCGGCCTATCCATGGGCGATCCGTCCACTGAGGCCCCAACCATCGAACAGGCGGAAGAGTCCTTGATCCGCGGCGCGCTCGAGCGCAGTTCCGGAAACGTCCAGAAAACGGCCGAGGCGCTCGGACTGAGTCGCGGTGCACTCTATCGGCGGCTTGAGAAATACGGCATCCGCGGCGAACCCTGAGCTGGCTGCGTCGCTTGAACTTCCCTCGATTGTTTTCGACACGTTCGACATCGCGGCGGATACCTTGTTGCGGCTACTCTGCACCATGAGTTTTCCCCCCGTTCCCGATCCCAGGCTGGACCCACGTCGTCGTCGCGGCACGCTGTTCGAAACGCGCGTACTTTTGGCCGCGCTCGCGGTGGCGATTCCCGCGCTGGCGGGCATCATCGTGTTGCTCGTCGCGCCCGCCTTTGCGCTTTATTGGCGGACACTCCTGTTCCTCGTTGTTCTGCCGACCCTGGTGCTGGCGTTCAAGCTGCGCCACCTGGTCGTGTACCCCTTGCATACGCTGAGCAATCTGCTCGAGGCACTGCGCGAGGGTGACTACAGTTTGCGCGGTTCGCGTGCGCGCCAGAGCGATGCCATCGGCGATGTCGTCTGGGAGATCAATGCGCTCTCCGAAACCCTGCGGCAGCAGCGGCTGCGCGTCGAAGAGACGCTGAACCTGCTGAGCAAGGTGATGAGCGAGATCGACATCGCCGTGCTGACCTTTGATGAGGCGCGTCGGCTACGCCTGATCAATGCCGCCGGCGCCCGCCTGTTGGCTCGTTCCGCGAACGAATTGATCGGCCAGAGCGCTACTGAACTGGGCATGCTCGACTGTCTGAGTATCGAGCACGAGACCACACTGGCACGCAGCTTTCCGGGTGCCAGCGGTCGCTTCGGACTGCGTCGTGTCGCGTTCCGTCAGGACGGAGTACCACACGAATTGCTGGTGATCAGCGACCTCAGCCGCGCGTTGCGCCAGGAAGAACGCCTGGCATGGCAGCGGCTGATCCGTGTGCTCGGGCACGAGCTGAACAATTCCCTGGCGCCGATCCGCTCAATGGCCGAGACCCTGGGTACGATGGTCCAGCGCGAACCACTGCCCGAGGAGTGGCGCGAAGACACGCGCGGTGGACTCAATCTGATCCGTGATCGCGCCGATGCGCTTTCACGCTTCATGCTCGGTTACTCGGCACTGGCGCGATTGCCCGCGCCCGCGCGCAAGACAGTCGAATTGGCGGTTTTGGTGCACCGGGCCGCGCGTTGGGAACGTCGACTCGAGGTGCAGGTCGAGGCCGGACCAGAAATCAATATTCGCGCCGATTCCGACCAGATTGAGCAGGCCCTGATCAATCTGATCAAGAATGCCGCCGAGTCGATGCTGGCCAATCCCGACCCATCGTTCGCACAGCAAGTTGTGCTGGAGTGGACACAGGACGGGCGCGGCGAAGTGCACATCCGGGTGCTCGATCGCGGACCAGGACTCGCCTCGATAGACAATCTGTTCGTGCCTTTCTTCACCACCAAGCCAGGTGGTTCCGGCGTGGGGCTGGTGCTCGCACGCCAGGTCGCCGAGGCCCACGGTGGCAGTCTGACCCTGGAGAATCGTCAGGATGGGCCGGGCTGCATCGCCTGCCTGCGCCTGCAGCCCTGAGCTGCGCGCGGGAGGCATCGCGCGGCAAACGATTACCGCATGGTCTGCCAACCTTTGTTCAGGCTGGCTCAGCGAGCAGCTTGCGGATCGCAGTCTCGATGGCCTTGGCCTGCTTGCTGTCGGCGTGGGTCTCGCCGACAAAGCGGTAGCGGATGCGGCCCTCTCGATCCACCACAAAATAGGCAGGCCAATAATGGTTATCGAGCGCACGCCAGTAGCGCATATCGTTGTCGACCATGATCGGATGCTTCAGCTTGAACTCGTTCGCCTTGGCGCGCACAGCCTTGATGTTGCGCTCGCGGTCGAACTCGGGGCTGTGGATGCCGATCACTTGGAAGTCCGCCTGCGCGAAACTTGCTTCCAGCGAATTCAACCAGGGAAACGACCGATAGCAGTTCCAGCATTCGAAGGTCCAGACATCGATGAGCAACACCTTGCCCCGGAGTCCCTCGATGCTGAGCGGCGCACTGTTGATCCATTCCGCGCTGGCCCGGTTGGTAAACTCCGGCAGCGGTTTCGGTGGAGAGACTTCGTTTGCCTGGGTACAACCGATCAGCATGAGTGCTGTCAGTGTGAGCAGCGAGCGGAACGATTGGAATCGGAATTGGGCCACCGCGCGCATGTCGATCTCCGTTGAATGATTCGAAGACCGGCCGGCGCGCCAGTTCATTGCAGAATGGCGACCTGCGCCGGCGGCGCAGGTTTCAGGCGCGGCCCGAGAACTCGCCAGTCTCGGTGTTCACCCAGACCTTTTCGCCGTTGACGATGTACTCGGGGACCTGGATTTCGAGTCCAGTGCTGAGCTTGGCCGGCTTGCTGCGCTTGGTCGCCGAGGCGCCCTTGAGTTCGGGCGGGGTATCAACCACTTCCATCACCACCGACTGTGGCATCTGCAGGGCAACCGGATCGCCATCGATGAGCACGATCTGGGCCTCTTCGAGGGCCTCGGTGATGAATCCGACCGCATCGCCCAGCGCAGGCGGATCGAGCGTATAGGGTGTGTAGTCCTCGGCATCGAGAAATACAAACGCATCGCCATCCATGTACGAGAAGTTCACCGGACGTCGGGTCAGGTCGACCTCGTCGAGCACGTCTTCGGCACGCAGGCTGAGATCCAGCTTGATATTGCCGGGCACGCTGTACAGGGCGAAGCGATAGGTCGTGTTGCCGCCACGCGCGGTCGGCGAACTCTTCTCCACCGAATGCACGCGCCAGCTTTGGTTGTTGTGGGCAACCACATTGCCCTTCTTGATGTCGTAGGCCTTCAACATGATGTCGATCCCGTAGATTTGAATTTACTTCGGCTGCAGCCGGATAGCGCCATCGACGCGCAGGGTGCTGCCATTGATGTAGCGATTGCCAATGACGAAGGCAATGGTCTGGGCGAATTCTTCCGGCTTGCCGAGGCGCGAAGGGTAGGGCACCTGTGCGCATAGCGAGTCGTAAACTGCCGCTGGCATGCCATCGACCATCGGCGTATGGAAGACGCCCGGAGCCACGGTCACTACGCGTACGCCAATGCGCGCAAACTCGCGTGCCATCGGCAAGGTCATCGAGACCACACCGCCTTTGGATGCTGAGTAGGCGCATTGGCCGATCTGGCCTTCGAAAGCGGCAATCGAGGCGGTATTGATGATCACACCGCGCTCGGCATCTTCCCCAGGCGCGTTGTGTTGCATCAGGTTCGCCGCCGCCTTGGCGATGTTGAACGATCCGACCAGGTTGACCCGCACGGTGCTCTCGAACTGGGAGAGCTTCATCGGCCCTTCCTTACCGAGCACTCGGCCAGCGCCAAGGATGCCGGCGCAACTGATCGCTGCATTCAAGCCGCCCATCGCAGCGGCGGCCTGATCCATCGCGGTGGTCACTGCCGATTCGTTGCTCACATCGACACTCAGAAAGTGCGCGTCGGCGCCGAGTTCAGCGGCCGCCGTTTGACCGCGATCGGCATTGACATCGAACAGGCAGACCTTGGCACCGGCGCGCACCAGTTGCTGCGCGACGGCAAACCCGAGTCCAGAAGCGCCTCCGGTGATCACCGCACGAACCTGTTGCAATTCCATTCCGATCTCCTGAAAAGGCGCGCATTATGCCCCAGCGCCAGGCTCGCGGCGATTCATTGGCTCGGGCGTTGCCTCGCAGGTGTGTCTGATTGTGCTGAACACCCAACTGAAATGCCCGCTGTCGCAGGGATTTTGTAGCCTCGGTATGCTAATTTCGGGACTGCTGATTTGGCTGTCGCGGGAGAACGATGATGTCATGCAAGCGGCTTGTTGGATTCGTGTTTTCCGTTGTCCTTTCGATGCCGGCAGTTGCCGCCACGCCGGACCAGCCACTGAAGTTGGAAGCCGATCAGCTGCCCGCGCATGAGCCCTGGCTGGTCAGCGGCGGCGAGTTCAAGATTCGCTTCAATGAGGAAATGCTTGCCGCGCACGGCATCCGCGCGCTTGGCGCCGAGCCGACTCCGAAACAGGGTCCCGTAGACGAAGCGTTCGCGCGCTTCGCTCTTATCCCAGCCGAGGGACTGCAGTTCAACGCGCCGGAAGGCGGTTTCGATCGCTTCACCGGCGGCGCGCTTGGGCTCGCCGGCGGCTTCGTGCTGAGCCTGCCCGGTGGCGAGCGACTCGCCTACAAGCAGGGTCTGCTGCGCTACAACGCCGCCACACCGACCCGCCTGGATCTGGTCAGTGATGATGGTCGTGCCTGGTTCTACGTCAATCATCTGATGTACAAAATGGTGGACAACTACAGCGGATTTTTCGTCCGCAGCGCCGATCTGCGGGTTAGTGCGGCCCTCGCCAAACGGCTTGCAGCACCGGATCTTGCCGACCAATACATTGGCGAGATCAAACTGCGCGCCGATGTGGTCGCGCGCCCATCGGGCTTTGTCGCGCCCGAGGCAAAGGCGGTATTGGCCTGTCCGGATTTTCACGGAACGCCCTTCGGTACCGACGGTACCTACGAAGCGGATGTGTTGATGGAGTCCTACAGCATGTCGACCAGTCGCTGTCGCCGCAGCGATGGCACCAGTCCCTGCGATGGCAGTGGGGCGGACGATGGCGATGTCGTATTCACGCCGAGCTCCAGTTTGCGCAATGCCAACAAGTCGAATACCGCGGATGTTCCCTGGTACGAGAAATTCACTACCAGCCCGCACAATTTTCCCTACGCCGGCAATGACCAGCACCCCTACTTGATCTGGAACATGTACCGCATCGTCGACGATCAGCTTGAGCAGATCGGCGCATCCGGCGTCAAACACGCTTTCCTCACCACCAATGGTGGTTGTGCCGCGGGTGCATGTACCGGCGGCGGTCACATCCTCGGCAAGAACTGCGGCGATACCTACGGCACCGGCAACAACGATGGATCGAGCAGCCTGGGGCCGAGAACCGAGCTGATTCCGGCGCGCGGCCGATGGGCGCGTTGCGGATCGATCTTCGATCCCGATTGCAACGGCGTCCAGAACAGTTCCGGCAACACCAGCTATTCGCAACGGATGATCGTCAAGGAATCCAGAATGACGCCGGTGCCGGGTGCAGTGTCCACCCAGTACTTCTCGGAGTCCTGGTACATCGTGCAGGACGACATCAACATCTACAACACCATGGCGCATCGCACGATGGCGCCGAGCAGCAGTGGCAGTACCTGGTCGCCCGGCAGCCAGGGCAGTTTTGTGCTCGGTCCGGTGGTCAATACCTGGGTCGATCCCCTGCTCAATCCAACGCGCAATATCGAGTTGGCGTCGATCGAGGGACACAGCCGCGTAGCGGTCAAGGCAAGTGCATTGGCCTCCTGCCCTGCGGCCTCGGGCTTGATCGGAATCTGCTACCGCTACGACTACGTGGTCAACAACCTGGATTTTGCTCGCGTCGAATACATGCCGGCGCCGAACAATGTAGGACCAAACCTTGGCCTTGCCAGCAGCCATGGTTTCAGCTCGTTCCGTCTGGATCTCGGATCCGCGGTGCCGGTCTGGATCGATCCAGTCGCGCACTTCGCCGACACCGACAGCAATGCCAGCAATGACTGGAGTGTGCTGCCGGCTGCCGAATCACTCATCTGGACTGCGCTGGTCAGCGGCAATGAACTGGACTGGGGCAAGCTGTTCCGGTTTTCCTTTGTCAGCACAGCCGTCCCCAATCCGACCTTTACGCGCAAGGTCTATCTGGACGTCAACGCCAGCGATGACGCGGTGGATTTTGTCGGTCAGTTGATGGTGCCGAATGTCGGCACGCTGTTCGCGTCCGACTTCGAGTAGGCCAATATCATCCATTGTCTGGTGCGGGCAATGGCACGGTCGGCGATCCGGTACGCCAAAGTAAGCGGAGGTGCGTTTCGATGTATCAACACATTGCAGTAGCCATCGACGGCGGCGAGCTGTCGGCACTCGCGGTCACTGCGGGCGCGAAGCTGGCCAAATCGTTGGGCGCACGTTTGTCGCTGATCTGGGTTGCTGAACCCTATGCGCCCCAGGTCCTGGCGATCGTGCCGTATCCCTTCGTTCCGGTGATCAGTGACGAAGAGTTCGGCGCCCAGATCGATGAGATTGCCGCCCGCCTGTTCGCAGAAGCCAGCACCGTGGCCCGCACGCACGGCATCGATGCAGTCAACTGCGAACGCGCGACTGCGGTGGCACCCTACAAGGGGCTGCTCGAAGTTTCAGAACGCATTGGTGCCGATCTGCTGGTGATGGCCTCGCATGGCCGCCGCGGCATCGGCGCCCTGGTGCTTGGCAGCGAAACCCAGAAGGTGCTGACGCATTCGACCATTCCGGTGCTGGTGGTGCGGTGATGCGCGGTGCGGGGTGTCCGGTGGCGGCCCTGGTTCACCACCGCAATGGCCGAGCCCGCTGTCAACGGCTAAAGTGGCGTACTTCCCGCAGTGACGCCCGAGCCGCATGAGCACACCCAGCAAGCCACCGATCATCATTGCACCCAGCCTATTGTCCGCGGACTTCGCCCGTCTCGGCGAAGAGGTCCGCAATGTGTTGGCCGCTGGCGCCGATTGGATCCATTTCGATGTGATGGACAATCACTACGTGCCCAATCTGACCGTTGGCCCGCTGGTCTGCGAAGCCATCAAGCCGCATGTCGGCGCGCACCTGATCGATGTGCATTTGATGGTCGAGCCGGTCGATGCCATCGTGCCGATGTTTGCCCGTGCCGGTGCCGGCGTGATCTCGTTCCATCCCGAGGCCTCGCGTCATGTCGATCGAACACTGTCACTGATCCGCGACCAGGGCTGTCTGGCAGGGTTGGTATTCAATCCTGCGACCCCGCTGCACTGGCTCGATCATGTGGTCGACAAGCTCGATCTGATTCTGCTGATGTCGGTAAACCCTGGTTTCGGTGGCCAGTCATTCATTCCAGCGACGCTCGACAAACTGCGCCAGGTCCGCGCACGCATCGACCGCCACGTCGCTGAAGGCGGCAAGCCGATCAGACTCGAAGTCGATGGCGGCGTGAAGCCGGACAATATTCGCGCCATTGCCGGCGCAGGCGCCGACACGTTTGTTGCCGGATCGGCCGTATTCGGCAAGCCCGACTACGCTGCCGTGATCGCCGAAATGCGTCAGCAGGTGGCAATGAATTCTGCGGGACGACCGTCGCCCTGAGCGCGCGCAGCTGTTCATTCTCGTTCAGCCTGACCCTGCTGGGTAGCCGCAGAAGTTCACAATCAGCCGAGGACTGAGGGTTTATACGGATGGGATCGGCCGCATCTAACTGACAGGATGGCACCCTGTCATCGCGGGGCCCTGATCATGAACACACGACACATGCTTTGCCTGCTGCTTGCAGCCGCAACCGGCACCGCTCAGGCGCAGTCGCTGACGTTTTCGATCAATGGCGAGAGCGTGACCATGCCACTTGATACACCGGTCGTGATCGATGGTGTGCCTGCCACGCTGTCTGACCTGCGCTACCGCCAGAATGGCATGCAGGCGCGCTGGAGCACGCCGGGGGCGATGCTGCGCGGGGTCACGCCGACGCCGGTTTTCAGTTACACACTGATCGGCCCGGTGACCCAGGTTTCGCCAATGGCCGTGCTCGGTCAACCGATTACCACCACCTCAGATACCACGCTCAGTGGCGTGGGTGCCTCGCATACTTTGCCGCTCGGCACGCCAGCAGTGGTAGCCGGGTTGATCGACGTCAATGGCAGCGTATTGGCGAGTCTGGTGGAGCGCCGCGGTGTCGCCGGTCCGCGCTTTCTACTGACCGGGCCGGTGCATGCGGTAAACGCAGGCGCGCAGACGATGGAAGTCGGTGATCAGCCGGTCTCCGTTGCCGGGGTGACATTTGCTGACTGCGTCGGCGCCACGCCCGCAATAGGCGAATACGTTGAACTTCGCGCGAACGCGATCGATCCATTTCCGCCAGGGACCACGATCGATACCGTCACCGACGCCCGCTGCGTGGCCCTGGTTCCTGCCGGTACGCCGACCGCGATCGGCTTTCTCGAAGGCCTGGTCACCGAAGTGCCGACCGACACCCGGTTTCTGATCGGGGCACTGGCAATCGACTTCGATGCCAACACGGTCTTCGTATTTGGCGACGCTACGGATCTCGATCCGGGCGTTGGCGTGATCGTGCATGGCAGCTATGTCGACGCGGATACGCTGGCGGCGACTGAAATTGCCTTCGTGCGGCCGGTGGTGCGCTTCGAAGCACCCGTTGCGCCCGCCGCCGTGTTGGCAGGCACGTCGATCAGTGTCTTCGGCATCCCGGTGCTGTGGTCGGCGCAGGTGCGTGATCAAGATGGCTATCTCGCCAATGGCATGAATCAGACCCGCCAGGTCGAAGTGCGCGGCTACATCGACGGCAGTGGCCAGGCCTATGCGACGCGCGTGCGTGATCGCGGAAACCCGGATATCAATGACGTGGTATTGCGCGGACCGGTGCAGGTGATTGCCGAGCCGACGGTTACCATTCAAGGTCTGACGGTGAATACGACCGGCGCCACGTTTACCGACGAATACGGTGCACCGCTCAGCTCGACGGAATTTTTCGCGGGCGTGCAGATCAACCACATGGTTGACGCCAGTGCGGCGACCTACAACGCGGCCAGCCAGACGCTCAATGCGGGCGCCATCATCTGGATCGATGCGCCGGTACTGCGCGTGCAGGGCAGCACAGCGGCGGGCGGCTTGAACGACACCATCACCGCTGGCACCGCCGGCAGCTATGCCTTCCTCGAGCCGATGTTTGCTGACAGCTTCGAGTGATCAGCAGGCAGCGCTCGAGAAACCGCCGCCCGGGTTAGCCACGACCCGGTCGTGCGATGGCCGGAGATGGCGTACTCTTTGCGCGGCCGACAACTGCGTATCGCTCAAGGGGAATTCATCGATGATCCTTCGCATCGTGTTTGTAACAGTATTGGCCTGGGCGCTGGTCGGCTGTGGCGAACGTGTCCCGAATGATTCGACTCAGAGCGCGCCAACGCCGGCCGTCGACGCGGCGCAGGCCGCCGTCCAATTCGATGCGGCGGTTAGCGATCTGTCTCGCGGCTACTACCAGTTCGTGCCGGAATCGGCGACCTACAACGGTGCGCCGAAAGACTTGGCACCCGGTGCGGATGCACGGCTCCAGGATCGATCGGTCGCTGGTGACCAGGCGCGCGTTGCGGCTGTGGAGAAATTGCTTGTGGCGCTAAAGGCCACGGCACCGGAGCCGCTCGATGACGAACGCCGCCGCATCCGTGCCACGTTGATCGCGCTGTTCGACGGCGCACTCGGTCCTGCGCGTGTGGTTGACTACGGCGTCAGCTTCGACACCTATGGCGTCTGGTACCTGCCCTATGTGATCAACCAGAATTCCGGTCCTGCCATCGACATTCCAAAGTTGATGGAGGCGCAGCAACTGGTGCGAAATGCTGTTGAGGCGAAGGCCTATCTCGCCCGCCTCGAAGCGCTTCCCGGCACTCTCGACGGGGCGTTGGCGAAGATGCGGCACGATGTCGATCTCGGTGCGACACCGCCCGATTTCATCATCCGAAAAGCCAGAGCCGTGATCGACGCCTTCGCGCTCGCTCCAGCTGCCGACAATGTGCTCTATGCCAGTTTCGTCGCCAAGCTCAAAGCCGGCAACGTGGCTGACGTCGACGAATTTTCCTCGCGAGCGCTGGCACTGGTCGGCGATGGCGTTATCCCCGCCTATCGACGCATCAGCGTGTACCTCAAGGAGATTGAGCCGCTGGCACCCCATGACGCTGGCGTCTGGCGCCTGCCCAATGGCGAAGCGTTCTACAAGGCGATGATCCGTCATATGACCGACAGCGATCTGGATGCGGCAGGCGTGCATCAGATCGGCCTCGATGAAGTACAGCGCATCGCCGATGAAATGGACGGCCTGCTGCGCGCCCAGGGCTACGTCGACGGGGCCGTCGGTGCGCGTATGGCGGCAATGGCCAAGAATCCTGAGCTGGTCTATCCCAATACCGCGGAGGGCAAGGCGGCCCTGCTTGCCGGCATTCAAACCCAGATAGCCGCGGTGCGCGCCGTGCTGCCGAAGTATTTCGGCGTATTGCCAAAACATCCACTCGAGGTGCGCGTGGTGCCTGAGTTCAGCCAGGACTCGGCACCCGGCGGTTACTACGACCCGCCCGCGCCAGATGGTTCGCGTCCTGGTATCTACTGGGTCAATCTCCGCGACACCGCGATGCTGCCGAAATTCGCAGCACCCACGCTCACCTTTCATGAAGCGATCCCCGGCCACCACATGCAGATGGCCATCGCGATCGACCAGTCCGCACCGTTTCTGGCCAAGGGCTTCTATTCCAATTCGAGCGGCGAAGGCTGGGCTCTGTACGCCGAAGCCCTGGCCGCGGAAATGGGCCTGTACGCGGACGATCCCGCTGGTGATCTCGGGCGTCTGCAGGATGAACTGCATCGCGCCATCCGCCTGGTCGTCGATACCGGCATGCATGCGATGAAGTGGAGCCGTGAGCAAGCCATCGACTACATGGTCGCCACCGAAGGCATTGAATATGGCGCTGCAGAGTCGGAGATCGAACGCTACGTCGTCTGGCCCGGACAGGCCCTGGGCTACAAGATCGGCATGCTGAAAATTCAGCAGCTTCGTCGGGATGCGGAAGCGGCCTATGGTGAGGCGTTCGACATCCGTGCGTTCCACGATCGGCTGCTTGCGATATCGTCTTCTGCACTGCCGGTGATCGAACAGGAAATCCGTGCATGGATCGATGAGGCGCCTGCACAGAAGAAGTAAGGCTTCAGCTGGGTGGTTCGACACCCGAGTCCGCGCTGTCGGATACCGCTGGCGCGGGATCCGACCTACTTTCTCGCCTCGGCAGCGTTCGGAGCAAACAGCCGCGGCAGCACCAGCGCGGCGAGCGCAAGTCCGAGCAATTGCGCGAGAAGAAATACCGGTACGTCGATGGCGCGGATTCCGGAAAAGCTGTCAGTGAATGCACGCGCGATGGTGACCGCGGGATTGGCGAATGACGTAGAGGCTGTGAACCAGTAGGCGGCGGTGATGTAGGCTGCCACAGCGAAGGCTGGCGCCAGCGGATTTGTGCGACTGCTGCCCTGGATCACCATCAGCAGGCCGAAGCTGGCGACGACTTCGCTCCAGCCCTGTGTCAGGCCTGCACGTTCGTGGGTAGCCAAGCTGACCAGGGACAGATCGAACATCAGATGGGTGGCGATGACGCCAAGTATCGCCGCGATGATTTGCACGCCAGCGTAGGCGAAGGCTTCGGAACGCGGCAGGGCGCCTTGTCGCCACGCCAGCAGGGAGACCAGGGGATTGAAGTGCGCACCGGATATCGATCCGAAGCAGAGGATCAAGGCCAGTAGCGCAGCGCCGGTGGCCAGGGCATTGGCGAGCAGGGCGACCGCAGAATTTCCCTGTGCCAGACGCTCGGCCATGATGCCCGAGCCGACAACAGCCATCAGCAGAAAGGCGGTGCCGAGGCCCTCGGCGAGCAGTCGACGGCGCAGCACTTCAAAGCCCCGCCAACTGTTGCAGACGCTGGGCGAGTTGGCCGCGTTCAAGCTCATCGAAGGGCAGGGCGAGAAAATTTTGCAACCGCTCGGCAATGCGCTCGCGGGTTTGCTCGAATGCCGCGCCTACGGCCGTTGCGTCTCCTTCGATTGCAGAGGGATCGGCAAAGCCCCAGTGCACGGTCAGCGGGTGGCCAAGCCAGAGGGGGCAGGTTTCGCCTGCCGCGTTGTCGCAGACGGTGACGACGAGGTCCATCACGGGTGCATCGTGATGGCTGAACTCGTCCCAGTTCTTGCTGCGGAGATCGTGGGTCTCGGCACCGATGGCTTTGAGCGCGGCTATCGCGTTTGGATTCACCCGTCCGGATGGCGCGCTGCCGGCGCTATGCGCAATCCAGCGATCGCCGGCGAGATGGCGCAGCAAACCTTCCGCGAGAATGCTGCGCGCTGAATTGTGCGTGCACAGGAACAAGGCGTGTTTCATTCTTTCGACGGCTCGCAGCAGTCTGGATTGGGCTCATCGCAGGACTGACCGGCGCAGCAGTTCTCGCTGAGATAGGCCAGCAGTTCATTCATTGCGGCATAGTTGGCGGAGTAGTGCACGTAGCGTCCGTCCTGGCGCGATTGAGCCAGTCCCGCCTGGCTCAGCTCCTTCAGATGGAAGGAGAGTGTGGCCGCTGGCAGTCCGACTTCGGTAGCGATCAGCCCCGCTACCATTCCCTGCGGACCCTGTTGGACCAGTAGGCGAAAAATCGCCAAGCGGCGGTCCTGGGCGAGGGCGGCGAGTCGACCGACGGCGGTGTTTGATTCCATATTTCGATAATAATGGAAACGATGTATTGTGCAAGCATGGAACACCCGCATCCGCCATGACCGAAAAAGTGATCGAACCCGCGTCTGCAGACTTTGCGCCGAGCCTCGCCGCACGACTGAATCGCGACTGCTTCTGCATCGGCGGTGACGTCAACGGACTGCGCGCGGAACTCGAAAAGGTGCTCGCCGAGCAGGGGCTCGCCAGCGATCTGACGCAATCGCATCCGCACCTGTTTGCCAACGCACCGGTATTTGTCTCGAGTGCGAAGATTACGTTCATGCAAACCCTGATCAGCGCCATCGAGTCGGTGATCGCGTTGCCGCAGTGGCAGACCAGGGTGCTTGCGCAGGCGCCCGAGATCGCGCAATCCGAGCAGGCCACGCGCGGCGTGCTGATGGGCTTCGATTTTCATCTTGGTCCAGCGGGCGCACGCCTGATCGAGATCAATACCAATGCTGGCGGTGTCCTGCTCAATCTCGCGTTGGCACAGGCGCAGTGGCGATGCTGCAACACGCAGATGGTTGAACTGTCCGCTGGATCCGGTTCACCAGCTCAGGCCGAACAGGACCTGGTCGCGATGTTTCGTCAGGAATGGGCACTCGCCCGTGGCACTCGGCCGCTGCGACGCATCGCCATCGTCGACAGCGCACCACAGGCGCAGTATCTGTACCTCGAATTCCTGCTGTTCCAGAAGTTGTTGCGCCGACAGGGCATCGAGGCAGTGATCGCCGATCCGCAGCAACTTGGACTGCATCAGGGTGTGCTGCAGTTCGAGGGCGAGCCCGTGGATATGGTGTACAACCGGCTGACCGATTTTTATTTTGAAGACGCGGCGCATGCCGTGCTGCGCCGGGCCTATCTGGACGACGCGGTCGTGATCACACCACATCCGCGCGCGCACGCGCTGTACGCCAACAAGCACAATCTCGCCCTGCTGACCGACACCGAACTGCTGCGTGACTGGCAGGTACCCGAGCCGACGATCGCGCTGTTGCAACAGGGGATACCGCCAATGCGACCGGTGCGTGCGGCAGAGGCCGATGCGCTCTGGTCCGAGCGCAGTCGCTGGTTTTTCAAGCCGGCATCAGGCTTCGGCAGTCGCGGCTGCTATCGCGGCGACAAGCTCACCCGCAAGGTGTTCGAACAGATTCTTGCCGCAGATTATGTGGCTCAGGAGCTGGTGCCGCCAAGTGTGCGTCGGCTGGAGCACGATGCTGTGGGACTGAAGGTTGACCTGCGCCACTATGTCTACGCGGGCGCAACCCAGTGGATAGCGGCGCGGCTGTATCAGGGGCAGACCACCAACTTTCGTACCCCGGGCGGCGGATTTGCGCCGGTTTATCCGGTGCCCAGTGTAGGAGCGGATTTCGGCAGCTGCGGAATGGCCGATACGTCGAATGCGTCGGCGGCGGCACCCAGCAACTGTGCTGGCTCGCTGTACCCGGTCGGCACCGACTGACCGAGAAACGCCAGTGCATGGCGTAGTGCCGGCATCGGATCTTTGTCATCCACCGGCAAGCTGGCCAGCGATTTGCTCAGCTTGCGGCCCTCGTGGTCGAGCGCCAGCGGTAGATGCATGTAGTTCGGCGTCGTCAGGCCAAGTTGCTGCTGCAAAAAGATCTGGCGAGGCGTTGAATCGAGCAGATCGCCGCCGCGCACGACTTCGCTGATGCCCTGCAGATGATCGTCGACGACGACCGCAAGTTGATAGGCGGGTAAATCGTCAGCGCGCCAGATCACGAAATCCCCAATGCTGGCGCAGTCCTGGATATAGCTGCCGACCACGGCGTCGACGAACCGCCATTGCCCCTGCGGTATGCGCAGACGCCAGGCGCCGCGTCGCCCGCTGCGTTTGCAGGTGCCCAGGTGCAGGCCGCTCGGCGCCAGATCGCTGCGCGTGCAGGCGCACAAGAAGGCCAGGTCGGCATCGATCAATTGTTTCAGTGCGCTGCGGTACTGACTGTGGCGATGGCTTTGGTAGATCGTAGCTTCGTCGGAGTCCATACCAAACCGTGAGAGCGTATGAAGTATCTGTTGACTCGCGCCGGCGCGCTCGCGCGGCGGATCGATGTCCTCGATGCGCACCAGCCAGGTCCCGTGCTCGGCACGTGCGCGCAACCAGCTGCCGACGGCGGCAACCAGAGAACCGAAATGCAGAGGGCCCGTCGGTGATGGCGCAAACCGGCCGCGATAGGCGCTCGCATGCTGGTTCACTGGCAGATCACGACTCGACATGTAGACAGGCTTCTGATTCTTGAATTGGCAGGGAGCGACCTTACCTTGTTGATGTGTGCCGCCCAAGGCGGCTGATCTCGGAGTGATTTCAATGATGCGTATAGCCTTGTTTATTGCCACCAATCTGGCCGTGATGCTGGTGGTTGGCGTTGTTGCCAGCGTGTTTGGCCTCGGTCGTGGGCAGGGCGGGCTGGGTGGGCTGCTCCTGCTGTCCGCGGTGATCGGCATGAGTGGCGCGATGTTCTCCCTGTTCATTTCCAAGTGGGCGGCCAAGCGCAGCGTCGGTGCGCAGGTGATCGAGCAGCCGCGCAATGAGGCCGAAGCCTGGCTGCTCGCCACGGTGCGCCGTCAGGCCGACAAGGCTGGCATCGGCATGCCCGAAGTGGCGGTATTCGACTCGCCCGAGATGAATGCGTTCGCCACCGGCTGGAATCGCAACAGCGCACTGGTTGCGGTCAGCACCGGCCTGCTGCGCCAGATGAATCGCGACGAGGTCGAGGCCGTGCTCGGCCATGAGGTCAGCCATGTCGCCAATGGCGATATGGTGACGATGTCGTTGTTGCAGGGCGTGCTCAATACCTTCGTGGTGTTCTTCAGCAGCATCGTCGCGAATATTGTGTCGAGTTTCCTGCGTCGTGGCGATGATGATGGCCCCGGCTTTCTCGACGGCATCGTGCACACCGTCGTTTACATCGTCTTGCAGTTGCTGTTCGGCCTGCTCGCCTCGATGATCGTGATGTGGTTCTCGCGCCGTCGCGAATTCCGCGCCGACCATGGTGGTGCGACCCTGGCCACGCGGCAGTCGATGATCAATGCGCTGCGTCGACTGGGTGGTGACCGTTCCGATGCCACCTTGCCCGAAGCGGTCGAGGCCTTCGGTATCGCCAGTGGCAAGCCGGTTGGCATGAAACGGCTGTTCATGAGCCATCCGCCGATCGCCGAGCGGATCGCCGCGCTGGAAGCCGGGCGCTGATCGGATGCATCGTGCATCTGTGTGATCGCGCAGTACAGTGCGCGATCACACCTCCGTCGGTTCGATCGATTCGATCCAGTAGGGATCGGCGAGACTGAATTCCTCGCAATTGTTTCCCGGTCCGCCGCGATCGACGACCAGAAAGTCTCCCGCCGCATCGAGGGCCAGCAACGGGTGATGCCAGGTGCCGGGGTGATAGTTGATGCCCTGGCCAGCATCGGCAAGAAAAACGCGCGGCAGTACCTCGGCGGATTCCGCTACCGCAACCAGATAGCGATGACCCAGCAGGGGAATGAATGCCTGGCTGCCGAGTGGGTGGCGCTCGAACATGCGGATCTCGAACGGTAGCTGGCGTGCCTGAGCGCGGAAGATACTGATCAGGGTTCGACCACCGCTGGCCTCGGTTTCGACACGGGCCAGATCATGAAAGCGCTGCGCCGTGCCCTCGTTGACCGCATAGGTCTGCCGCGCCGACGCCGTCTCGATCACATCGCCGAACGCCGCGAAGCGCGCGGCGCGCAGAGGCTCGACGCGGAGCGTGCGCGGGCCGCCTGCTGCGATCAAGCGGGCCGCCCATGCAGACGCAGCCGGGAGACGCCGCCATCGGGCACGATGTTGAAGCGGATATGGCTGATCGCGGTATGCGCCGCAATCTCGCCGCGGTAATGATGCTGGTGGTCCATCTGCAATTTCTGTTCGGGCAACAGGGTCGGCCAGAACATCGACTGGGTGATCAGGGACTCGCGGGTTCCGCCCGCGGCTCTCGTGGCCTGGATCGAGCAGCGATCCGGATAATTGCCCTTGAAGTGGCAGGTATCGACTTCGATCGCCTCGATCCGACCCGGCCGTGCCAGCGCGATGATGCACCAGTCATTGCCCGGCTCACGACGACGGCGGGTCTCCCAGCCGTCGCCCATGTTGACGCCGCGCTCGGGTAGTAGAAGATTGGAAGCGAAGCCAAAATGCTGATTGTTGGCAGCGACCACGGTGCCGCCATTCATCGCCGCGATCAGATCAATGAGTCCAGCAGAATCTGGTGTCGCGCTGGCAAAATCGGGTGTGCCGTAAACGCGCAGCCGCGCCAGACCACCATCGGGAAACAGGTTCACGCGCAGATGCGTAAACGCGCGACCCGACTCGATCGCGAAGTAGTGATGGCGATTGCCAGCGAGGTTGACCGCAGGCAGCAGGGCAGCCCAAACGGTGTTCTCGTCGGGATCGTCATCACCGAGCGCGCAGGCCTCGATCGAAGCGGCCGGAGGAAAATTTCCGGTGAAGTGACTGGTATCCAGATCAACGCCATGGATCACGCCGGGACGCGCCAGGCGCACGATGCACCAGTCATGACCGGGCCCGCGCTTGCGTCGGCTCTCCCAACCATCCATCCACTTGCCGTTCTGATCGTACTTGCCCGGAATGAACACGGCGGGCTCGGGATTGAGCATGCGTTCGCGCGCCGCGAAAAAATCATCGCTGGTGCTCAGGGCAACTGCGCCCAGCCTGGCATCGGCAAGGTTCACATGGCGTTGGACAAACTCGGGTGCATCAGCATCGATCTGGGGCAAAGCCATGGCGCGGTTCCTGGAAGGAGTAGGGCTCAACTGCGGACGTCGCCGTCGATTGTATCGGCCAAACGGAACGCTGCGATCCGCTCGATCTGGCGCAGGGCCTCGGCAAACTCAAGATCATGCGGGCGCAGCATGCGCGCCTGCATATTGGCGATGATGCTGTGCCGATCATGTCCGCGTACCGCGAGTATGAAAGGAAACCCGAAGCGCGCGTCGTATTCCGTGTTCAATTCATTGAGCAGGGCGAACTCTTCTGCTGTGCATTGATCGAGGCCCGCGCCACGCTGCTCATGGCGCGAGGAGGCCGTCAGCTGATCGGCAATCGCGGCCTTGCCGGCAAGCCGGGGATGCGCGCAAATCAGTGCGAGCTTGGCTTGGTCATCGGCATCGGCCAGGCTGTCGCACAGCGCCGCGTGCAGCGCGTCAAGGTTGGCAAAGGGCCGCTGCGGCCAGGTTCGTTCGGCCACCCAGGGCGAGTGCTCGAAGATAGCGCCAAGGACTTCGGTAAACGCGGCCTGGTCAAGTTTATTTAGTTGATCGAGTGTCATCGTATGCATCGGCGGGAAAACTCCATCGTTCGGAGCTTGCCTGGGCTGGTATCCGGATTGTTGACGTTGCGCTGTGCGTGATCGCACCCCGTTGTAGTTGCCGACTCTAGCGGGCAGCTAGCCTGCCTGGTACGGATGTTTCTGCTTCCAGTGCCTGGCAATATCGATGCGTCGGCAAATCCAGACCCGGTCATGGCGGGCGACATGATCGAGGAACCGTTGCAGGGCAATGAAACGGCCGGGCCGACCGAGGATCCGGCAGTGCATGCCGACCGACATCATCTTTGGCGTTTCCGCACCCTCGGCGTACAGCACATCGAAACTGTCGCGCAGATATTCGAAGAAATGCGCGGCGGAATTGAAGCCCTGTGGCGTGGCGAAGCGCATGTCATTGGCGTCAAGCGTATACGGCACGATCAGATGCGGCTGCCGGCTGCCATCGCTTACAGTGACTTCAGACCAGAACGGCAGTTCGTCGCCGTAGTAGTCCGAGTCGTATTCGAATCCGCCATGCTCGACCACCAGCTGCCGGGTATTGGGACTGTCGCGCCCGGTGTACCAGCCCAACGGCGCAGCGCCGGTCAATGCCCGATGCACCTCTACTGCCTTGCGCAGATGGGCGCGCTCCTCCTCGATCGACATCTGCTGGTAGTGGATCCAGCGCCAGCCATGCGAGGCGATCTCGTGACCCGCGTCAATGCAGGCGCGAACGAAGTCGGGATTGCGCTGCATCGCCATCGCCACACCGAACACGGTAAGCGGCAGGCCACGCCGTTCGAACTCATCCAGAATCCGCCAGCCACCGACACGGCTACCGTATTCGTAGATCGATTCCATACTCAGGTGCCGAGCGGGGTAACTCGCCGCGCCAATGATCTCGGACAGGAATTGCTCACTGCCGGCATCACCATGCAGCACCGAGTTCTCTGCACCCTCTTCGTAATTCAGCACGAACTGCAGCGCGACACGCGCGCCGCCCGGCCAATCGGCATGCGGTGGTCGTCGGCCATAGCCGATCAGGTCACGTGGATAGTCAGTGTTGTGCATACATTGCTGCAAGGGGAGGCATGCGGCCTAGTGTACTGGCTGAACCACCAGCATCGGCACGCGCCGGCCGGACAGCGGGTACGACGGCACTACCAGAGCTGCCAGAGCAGGCTACCGATCAGCACATTGCCGACCCCGGCCAGAATCATCGTCAGCCCGGCGATTGCGCCTGCGCGCGGATCAAGCTCGTAGGCGCGGGCGACACCGACGCCATGTGCCGCCATACCGTAAGCGCATCCGCGCGCCAACAAGGCGCTGGCGGGCAACCAGGAAAGCAGACGCTCGCCGACGAGCGCACCAAACAGGCCGGTGACAATCACCAGCACCGCCGTCAGCGCCGGTAGACCCCCGATGCGTGCCGACAACTCCATCGCGAACGGTGTGGTGATCGAGCGCGGGACCAGACTCCGGGCGATTGCGCTATCCAGTTGTAGCAGATTGGCCAAGGCCCAGGCGCTGACCAGCGCGCAAAAGCTGCCGACCACGACCGCGATCAACAGGATGGGCCAGTAGCGTCGAATCAAGGCGCGCTCGCGATAAATTGGCACGGCGAAAGCTGCGGTCGCTGGACCCAGCATCAGCAGCAGCCATGAAGTGCCCGACAGATACTCGGCGTACGAGGTCCGCAGCAACAGGGTGAGCGTGATCAGCAGCACCGGTGTGAGCAGCACCGGCGAAAGCCAGATACTCCGGTAGCGACGATAGATGGCGTTGCACATCGCATAGCCAGTGAGCGTTGCCAGGCACCAGAAAACCGCAGGTGCAATGGCCAGGGGTTCAGGGCTCATCAGGCATCGTCCAGCGCTGCATCCAGACCACCGTTGCCGCCGTCACCAGCATCACGGTGGCGGTTCCGGTGATGACCACCAGCAGCAGTTTCAAACCGAGCAGGCCAAACAGTTCTGGCATGTCGATCAGCACCACCAACGCCGGCACAAAGAACAGCAGCATCGAGGTCAGCAGCCAGTCAGCGCCTTTGCTCAGACTAGGCAGTCGAATCCAGCCACCGGCAAGCGGGGCGAGCAGAACCAGCATCGCGAGCACGCCGCCCGGTACGCCGAGCCCCAAAACTTCTGAAGCGCGATCACAGAGCCACCAGATCGCGATGATCAACAGCAGTTGCAAGGACGTACTGCGCCGTAGTGTTCGACGTGACGCGATGGTGATGCGTCGCAGTTTCCCGGCCATTGTTGATTCCGATTCCGATTCCAATTCCAATCGTCGGCATTGTTGGGGAGATGATGCCTGCCCGTCCAGCATTTCGCCCTGATGGCTATCGTCGCCAGCATCCTGCTACGTCGCGTGCGCAGGGTGCCCCTAGGAATATTCCTAGATCGGAATCCGAAATTCCCCGATGTCCCACTGGGATGGTCGGCGTAGCGTAATCGTTGTCGCCAAAGGACAGCCAGGGGGTAGGAACCGGCCAGTCCGCTGATTCCCGCCCGTCTCGTGTCCGGGCCATGCGACAGCGCCAGGCCACTGGCCGGCGCATCATCTGTGGAGGAGATCACCATGTTTGGTCGTCGACTGTACATTCGGTTCGGCATACTCAGCCTGCTCGGACTTGGCATCTGGATGCTCGGCATTGGTCAGGCGCAGCCGGCTCCGACCGGCACGCGCCATGTCACCGGATACCTCGTGCTCAGCCCACCGCGCGCCAGCGATGCGTTGGTCATCGCAGTGCCCGGCATCAAGGTTCGCCTGGTTGCCTTGCTCGACAATACGGAGGTCAATTCCGTCAAGACCGACCTCAGTGGCCGCTTCAATTTCGGCGCGGTCAAGCCCGGGCGCTACCAGGTCTGCTGGTCCAAGGCGGGCATCGTCGCGCAATGTGGCAAGGCTTTCGCTGTCCAATCGCGGCATGTCTATCTGCAGCGTCTGGCGATCAGCCCGAAGATCAGCGGCAAGGCACGCACTCTGTACGGAAAGGTTCGCCTGGCCGATGGCAGCATCCCGCGCACGCTCGAACCAATCCTCGGCATCAATGCCTTCGCCACGGTCGCTGCCCGCGACAGCCAGGGCAAACTGATTCGCAGCGGCTACGTAAACAACTACGGCGAATACGTGCTGCCCGGCGTGCCACCAACGCGCGGATTGAAGGTATCGGCGAACATCGAGGCCGCCAAAATCGAAAAGGCGGTCGCCGCATCGAGCCTGCTTTCACAGCGGATCAACCTGACCTTCAAGCAACATGCGCCCAAGATCAAGGGGCTGCTCGGCAAGGCACCGTTGGATCGCCACTGGTCAGCGAAATCCGGTGACCTTTTCGACGTAACAATCAAAGCCGATGATGCCGATGGCCACAGCTTGACCTACTGGTGGTTGCTGCCCGATGGCAGCACCAAGCTGCAGACCACAGATGCCAGCCTGGTCGGCACGAGTCTCGGAGCGGCGAACGCGGTGCACGAGTACACGGTAGTCGCCGGCGATGGCTTTGGCGGCTATGCGCGCGAGACGCTCAAAGTGTCGACGGCCGGAATCAGGTTCACCGGGCTGGTCAGCGGCAGCAATGCGCCGGCCTTGGCCGGTGTCGAGGTCGAGGTCAATGGCAAGAAGACCACAACGGCCGCTGATGGTCGATTCTCGATCTTCGTTGACGAGCAGCCGCGCTATGTGCTGAATCTGCGCAAGTCGGGCTACGGCCTGGTGTCGAAGATTCTCGACAACGGCAACGGCAATGGCCGCTATATGATGACTCGTGCCACCGTGAAGAAAGTCGATCCTTCGGTGGATTTCGAGGTGGTCAATGAGCGTCAGCCAACCGATTGTCCCGGTGCGGTCGGCGATCGCTATCGCAAGCGTGATTCGCTCACCCATGCGACGGCCAGTGGCAAGCGTGACTGCGGACCCGGCATCAAGGTGAGGTTCCCAGCCGATGCGCTGGAAAATGCCAGCGGCGGCAAGCCCGTTGGCGATGTCCATGTTGAGGTAACGACAGTTGATCTGCGCTCGGCCGATGGCATGCCCGGCAACGGCAGCGCCCGCAACAATGGCGGAGACATCCGCACGATGGAAAGTTACGGCGCAGGCACAGTCGAGATGCGTGACCAGAATGGTCCGCTGCGCATCAAGTCGGGCATGCAGGCCGAGATCACCATTCCGATTCCGCAAGAGCAGTTGGCGTTTCCCGCCACTATTCCGGCCAGCATTCCCTTGCTGTCCTATGACGAAAAAATGGGGCTGTGGCAGGAGGAGGGCAGTCTGCAGCGCGATGGCAATGCCTATGTCGGCAAGGTTCGGCATTTCTCCGCAATCAATGCCGATACCCTGAAGAACAATCAGGCCTGTATCCGATTGGAGGCGACCTTGATGCCACCGAATTTCCGCTTCGAGGCCGAAGTGCCGCAGAGCGGCGCGCCGCGCATCGTCGGCGAGGTGATTGCCAACGAAGTGCAGCGTTTCCATGTGCTGATCAATCTGCCGACCGGGGCCATCATCAAGATGCGCACATTCGACAGCAACAACCAGCCGATCGCCCTGCTCGACGTGAACAATCCGGGCGCGGCCAATGGGCTCACCGAATTGCTGGTGAACTCCGCTGGACCGCAGAGCCCACTGACTCCGAACGAGCCGGCGTTCCCCTATGACGCCTGCCAGGTTTCGGTCGAACTGACGCCAAAGCGGCCGGTCGGGCAGGGCATTGATCAGTTCCTGAGCGGCTTCAATATTTTTACCGATGGCCAGACCTCAGGCGGAGCGAACTCGCTGAATCTGACCGAGCTGGATCAGGGCAATATCAATCTGGCCAACCAGATCCGCGCGGCGGGTGAGGCCTATTATCTGCGCATCGACCAACACAACGATCGCGAGAACCTGGTCGAGTTCAAGCAGAAGAACGGCTTTCCGAACAATGACGAGATCAAACTCGCCTACGCCAACAGCGGCGATCTCGGCTTCGGTCGTGACATGCATTGTCGCAAGCTCACCGGCACCGGCAATAACAGCGAGTACGCCTGCTATGTCACGAACTACGGCAGTCGTTTCACCGATGATGGTCAGGACTATCTCGATGCACTGAGCAATACCGCGCCGATCGCCACCGTGGGCATGGAGTATTCGCGACTGGAAGATGCCGCCGGCGTGCCGTTCGGCAATCCGATCGTCAAGTTCTATGTGTTCAAGGAAGCGCTCGGCAATGCCCGCGCAACCAGTGCCGATCTGGATGGCGCCGGCGAGCGGCCGGTTCCGCAGCTGTGCACGGTCTGCCACGGCGGCCGCGCGCCCAATGATCCCAACAACGATGGGCTTATCCCCTGGGTGGACAATGCCTCGGTCGATATGGGATCGCGCTTCATCCCATTTGATCTGACCAGCCTGTTCCTGCTCAATATCAATGGTGCGGCCAATCAGACGGCACTACGCAAACTCAATTGCGATATCGTCAAGAATGCTGCACCGAGTGCTGAACTCGATGCGGTGATTGCATCGATGTACGGCGACGGCTGCAGCGGCAACCAGATCGTTGGCAATGCAGTGCCCGGCTGGCAGGATGCTGCCGCGAGCACACCCAATTTGCCCAACAAGCAGGAGGTCTACGCCAAGTTGGTCACGCCATCCTGCCGCGCCTGCCATCTATCGCAGACACCGAGCAGCATCACCTGGGCCGAGGCGCAGGATTTCAGCAACTTTGGCGGCACGATTGCGGATCTGGTCTGCAATCGACATGTGATGGCACATGCGCTGGTTACGCACAACCGGTTCTGGTTGAGCACCGGCCCGCACCAACCGCTGCTGCTGCACAACTTCCTCAATGGCAATACCGCGCCAGGCAGCGGCGATGGGCTGGAGTGCATCCAGCAGCAGGGCGATCCCTAGTCTGCACCGGGTCAGCATGCGCCGTCGTCATTTCGGACCGCGCAGAGCTGACCCCTGCTACAACTCGCGTTAGCGTTGATGTGTATGCAGATCGCCGGGTTGCGACACCCGGCGATCTGCCGTTCACGGACAGAACTGAGCCCAGCGCGCAGCTGGCTTGATCGTCCGCCGCCATGTCGGACTGAGCTGCCAAACCCCGCCTTCAGTTGACTGGCGCCGGAGCGCACGGATCGCTAGAGTCCGGAGCCCGTTGCATCCCGGCCACACCTGTCGCTGACCAGAGTTGATCATGCTCAAGAAACTTTTGCCCGCCCTCGTGCTCATGGCCGCCGCTGTGGCGGCGTGGATGTACTGGCCCGCGCAGACCCGTGTGAGTTCAGATCGCGCAGCGGCTGCGCCCCAGGCCGATGCAGCTCCAGTTGGGCAACTGCCGGACACCGCAACGCCGCTCGCCTATACGATCGACCTGACCATCGATCCGGAGAGAGATGACTTCTCGGGCATCGTCGGCATGCAGGTACGTCTCAACACGGCGAGCGATCAGATCTGGCTGCATGGCCAGCGCCTCAAAATGAAATCCGTGCAGGTCACTCCTGCCGAGGGCGCGCCGTTTGCGGCGGAGTATCAGGAATCGACAACCACCGGCGTGGCTTCGCTGCGCTTTGGTCGCGTCTTGCAGCCGCAGACACTCGCGATCCGATTCGACTACGACGCGCCGTTTGATCGCGCACTGAACGGTCTGTATCTCGTGACCGATGGCGGAGCGCGCTATGCCTATACCCAGATGGAATCGCATTTTGCGCGCAAGGCGGCGCCGTTGTTCGATGAGCCGCGCTTCAAGGTGCCGTTCACCGTCAGCCTGACCATCCGCAACGAGCATGTCGGTATTGCCAATACACCGCTGCTCAGCAGTGAGGATATGGGCAATGGCATGAAGAAGCTCAGTTTCGCCCCGAGCAAACCGCTGCCCACCTATCTGCTGGCCTGGGCGGTCGGCAATCTGGATGTAGTCGAGTGGGAACCCATCCCGCCCAGTGCATTGCGCGATCGGCCGATCCCGCTGCGTGGCGTCGCCAGTCATGGCAAGGGCGGCAAGCTCGATTATGCCCTGCGAAACACCGCCGGCATCCTGCAGACCCTTGAGGACTATTTTGGGATTCCCTATCCCTACGAGAAGCTCGACATCCTCGCCGTTCCGGATTTCGAATCGGGCGCGATGGAGAACGCCGGCGCGATCACCTATCGCGAGCAATTGCTGCTGATCGATGAGGATTCCTCGCTGCAGGACAAGCGCGCCTACACCTCGGTTCACGCCCATGAGCTGGCGCACCAATGGTTTGGCGATCTGGTCACTATGCCCTGGTGGAACGACATCTGGCTCAACGAGGCCTTCGCCTCGTGGATGGAGAATAAGGTCGTCAATCGCTTCGCGCCCGAAATGGGGTTTGAACTTGCGACGCAGACCGAATCCGCGCGCGCGATGCGACTGGATGCCTTGGCCAGCATGCGCCAGATCCGTCAGCCGATAGATCGCAACGACGACATCAGCAATGCCTTCGATGGCATCACCTATTCGAAGGGCGCGGCTGTTATCGCCATGTTCGAAAACTTTGTGGGTGAGGAGGCCTTCCAGCGTGGCGTCACCGCGTACCTGAAAAAGTACGAATGGGGCAGCGCAACCTCGGAGCAGTTTATCGCCTCGATTGCCGAGGCTGCGAATGATCCGCGGGTGACGCCGGCGTTCTTCAGCTTTCTCACCCAGATCGGCGTGCCCGAGGTGGTCATGTCTGGCCAGTGCAGCGCCGGCAAGTACAACGCCAAACTGCGCCAGTCGCGCTATCTGCCGGTCGGTTCGGCCGCGAGCCGCGATCAGCGCTGGGAAATGCCGTTCTGCATCACCGCCTATTCAGGCGCCGGCCACAGCGAGCACTGCACCCTGCTGACCGAGTCGAGTCAGGATTGGCAATTCGAATTGGCAAGCTGCCCGAGCCATGTACTGCCCAACGCGGATGGCACTGGCTACTACCGTTTCAGCATGGATGCCGAGGGTTTCTCCGCATTGCTGCAGCACCTGGACGCACTACCCCTGTCCGAGGCCTACGTGCTTGTCGACAACCTGGCCGCCGGGTTTCGCTCTGGCACGGTCGATGTGAATGCCTATCTCGCGGCTCTGCCGAGGATCGCGGCACATCGCTCACGCGAGGTCGCGATGATGCCGATCAGCGATCTCCAGTTCATTCGCGAGTATGTCATCGACAAGGAGCGCAAAGCCGAGCTGGAGCAGTTCTACGCGCGCCTGTATCAGCCGAGGCTCGACGCAATCGGACTGACTTCCAAGCCCGGCGATTCAGCCGAACTTCGGCTGATGCGCAGTGACCTGATCGATTTCCTGGCGCAGACCGCGCGCAGCACACCGGTCCGCATCGAGCTTCGCGATTGGGGCAAGGCCTACATCGGTTTTGAAGGTGACAATCAGCTGCACCCGGAAGCGGTCCCAGCTGACTTGCTCGGACAGGCGCTGATTGTCGCCAGTCAGGAGCTCGATGCGCCGTTCTTCGATGCGCTCAATCGGCAGCTTGAGCAAAGCAGCGATGGCAATGTGCGCGACAATCTGATTTATGCGATGGCGCGCAGTGACGATCCCGAGCTGGCCA